>SVPM01000062.1 GCA_015065865.1 Oscillospiraceae bacterium
CCCGTTCGGCGGGGGTAGCACTCATATTCGTCGGCGGTGAGAGCGGCACACTGCCCCGCACGGTGAACAGCGTATGATATACACGTTCCACCCCGAAATCGCACGGTGCAAAACCAAGCAACAGCGCCAAATGCCCGCCCGCCGAATGTCCGCAAGTATATACGCGATGCGGATCGATACGCAGTACGTCGGCGTGTGCGGCCAAGAAGGACGCCGCATCAAAAACGTCGTCCGCAATGGCGGGCATCATCACACCGTCGTCGCGGTGATTACGGTAACTCACCGCCACGGCGGCGAATCCGTTTTCACGCAACGTTTCGGCCAGTGAGCGTGCCATACCGTACATACTTTCCGCAACACTCATACACCAGCCGCCGCCGGGAATGAGAAACAGCACGGGGGCGCGGTCATAGACCGCCTTGTGCGGCGGATAAAACAGGAGTTCGATCTCCCGCTCGCCTACCGTTTTGTATATCAAACGCCGTTCTTCGTTGTTGACCATACAAACCATCTCCTTTATTTGATTATAGAAGAAGAAAAGTAAAAAGTCAATTGACAAACACCGAAAAACCGTCTACTATAAAACCGAAAGGACGTGGCTGTATGACACCGTATATTTTAGCCTCCGCCTCGCCGCGCCGGCGAGAGATCTGTGAACTGGCGGACATTCCCGTAGAGATCATTCCCGCTCCCGACGGGGTAGAACCGCCGCCCGATACCGCGCTTTCGCCGCAGGAAGCGGTTCTCCGCGTGGCTCGCGCCAAGGCGGAAGCCGTGGCGGCACAACACCCCGACCGCACCGTTATCGGGGCGGATACCACCGTGTGGCTCGGCCGCGAGCCGCTGGGCAAACCCGCCGATGAAGCGGAAGCCGCGGCTATGCTCCGCCGCCTTGCGGGCAATACCCACCAAGTGGTTACCGCCGTGTGGGTGTGTTCACCCACTAAGTGCGCGGGATTTCACGATACCGCCGACGTCACCTTCTACCCCATGAGCGAGGAGGATATCGCCGCCTATATTGCCACGAAAGAACCGATGGATAAAGCAGGAAGTTACGGTATCCAAGGAAAGGGAATGGTATACATCCAAGCCCTGCACGGCGACTTTTACACCGTAATGGGCCTTTCGGGTGCGAAGTTGAAACGCTTTTTAAAAGATCTTCCCCTATAAAAGGAGGTTACGGCTGTGTGCCAAACCGTTTCGGCGCCGCAGTGGGCGGCGATCACACCGCGTGACAAACGCTTTTCCCGTCCCGAACCGCTGGTGGCAGGATACGTTCTCACCGATTTTCTGGAGGGCGGGGAGGAGGACTGTTCCCCCGTTATTCAAACCCTGCTCAACCGTCTGCACCAAGCGGGCGGCGGTGCGTTGTATATCCCTGCGGGGGATTACACCTGCCGCACCCCCATTCGCGTGCCGATCGGCGTTACAATCCTCGGCGATTGGGAACGCCCCTCGGGGCGTAGCACCATTGGCGGTACGGTGCTTTGCTGGCGGGGACCTGCGCTGTCGGCGGCGTTTGACACCCCGTTTATCTCGCTCAGCCACAGCAGTTGCATACGGGGGGTTACCTTTTGGTATCCCACGCAGACCGTAGCTAATCCCACACCGTATCCCGCCGCGGTGCGTACCGCTCACTGGGCGACTGCGCGTGAGATCACCTTTATCAACACGTGGGTGGGTGTTGAACAACTGCTCGGAGATTCACCGAGTATGTACGACATCTACGGTACAGCGCTGTCGGTCGGCATCTACGACGAACGTGTGAGTGACATTATGCGGCTGGAACGCACCTGCTTTTCCCCTGATTTTTGGCTGTGCTCAGGGCGGTTTACCGAAAAAGAATCCGACCTGCGCGCCTATTTGCTCGCACACGCGACAGGCGTGATCTTCAAACGTACCGACTGGTCGTATTACACCGACTCCGCGGTGGACGGTTACCACACGGGTGTGGTGTTTGACGCGGGCAACTGTTACGGGCAAGGCTATAACGTCACGGTGAAAAACTGCCGTTTCGGCGTGATCTCCCGCTTTACCCACGGCAACGGCCAAGCGCTCACCAACTGGCGGATCGAACATTGTGCGTGCGGCGTGTATATCCCCGCCGACGCCGCCTTCTCTGCCGTTCTGTTTCAAGACACGGTGATCGATGCCGACCGTCCGCTCTTGATCGAGCACAATGCCAAGACCTCCTTGATCGATTGTACCGTCACACGCGGCGATATTGCGGCCGCCGACGGTATGCTCTTGTTGATGAACAACCGCTTACCCGCCACCGACATCGCGCTTACGGGCGGTGCATCACTTGTGGCGGTGGGTAACGAGGGGCTGACCGAACGCAACGTGAGCACGGCGGATGCCGCCACCCTCTGCTTTGACCCCGCACCTGCCGACATTGCCACCTTCCGCGCGAGTGAAAAACAAGCGGCGGCGGCCGCGGTGCAGACACGCGCTCCCGCCGAACGCACCGTATACACCCCCGCCGCGCTGGGGGTAACGTTGGATAACCGCGGCACCCAAGACGTCACCGCCGCCTTAAACGCCTGTCTGGAATCGGTGGGGATAACGGGCGGCACACTGTATCTTCCTGCCGGACATTACCGTTTGGAAAGCACCGTGTATATTCCGCGCGGAGTGCAACTGCGCGGCGCTGCCGACCTTTGCCAAATGGCATACAATACCGCCACCGTGTTGGATATTGCCCACACCGCCCGCGGCGTGGTATTGCGCGAGAACAGCGGGCTGTGCGCCCTCACCGTTTGCCATCCGTTGCAGACGGCGGCGCACCTGCGAGAAAACGGCGCACCTCTGCCGCACGACTTTGCGGTATACGCCAAGGATGCTGCCGACGTATACGTGCAAAACGTATCGTTCCTAAATGCCTACAACGGCATTCTGCTGGACGGTTGTGACCGCCACTACGCGGACGGAGTGGGGGGCACGTTTTTGCAACGAGGTATTGTGGTGCAAAACAGTGCCGACGGCATCGTGCGGGACGTGCAGTTAAACTATCAGCCGCTGGTGCGCGGGCACGAATGGCCGAACGATCTGTTGCTGAAAGGGGAGGAAAACGCCCGCGCACGCAAGCGTTTCTTCCAACAAATGCAAGAAAAAAGCGAGATCTTTGTGTTTGACGCGGTGCGCGATGAGATGGTGTTCGGATGCTTCACTTATCTCGGCGGCCGTTCGTTGGTGTTCAGCGGTGACACCACTACCGCCACCGTCATCGGTTTCGGCGGCGACTACGTGAGCACGGCGGTGGATATCCGCGGCGGCGAACGTATTCAACTGGTCAACGCCCAATCCACCGCATTCGTGTACACCTCTTACACGGACACCCCTATCAACGACGTATACGACGTGCGCTTGCGCGACACGTTCCGCGGTGTGGCGGAGATGGTCAACTTCTCGCCGCGCCAGTTGCCCGTGGCGGTATTCTTGGTGGAGGGCGGCACGCTGCGGGTGACCAATCTGAACGTGGCGTGCGGTATTCCGCACAACGATACGCCTATTGAAAAAGCGGTGTTCGCCCGCGTGACGGGGGCGGGTTCCATCACCATTTGCGGTATGTTGCAATACAGCCCCAATCTCACAGCAGAGGATATTTCGGCTATAAACGGCGGTTTTTGCGGCAGCCGTGCATTTATCACCGCGAAGAATATGATGCGATCCACCGAACGGTTCGGAGAATAAAGGATAAGGAGGCGATCAAAGGATCGCCTCCTTGTTTTTATTCAACCGCACACCCTTATTTTATCCACCATTCGGGGGTGAGTTCGCCAAGCGTGACAATGCGCCCCGTTTTGTAATCCATCATAATTTCAATATCGTGGTAACGGCCCGCCATCAACTGCACCATCAATTCGCGGCAGGCACCGCACGGCGCGCCGTTCGACCCGTCGGGGAGAATGCACAGCACCTTGTCGATCTCTTGCTCCCCGTTCGTGATCATATTGAAAATGGCGTTGCGCTCCGCACAGATACCGAGAGTCGAACAGGTATCGATACACACGCCCGTGTAGATCTTGCCCGATTTTGAAGAAACTGCCGCCGCAACCTCACCGCAGGTCACGTAGTCTGAGATCCGTCGCTCGTTGAGCACCACTTTCGCGGCTTCGTACATATCCATCCAAATAGTATCCATAGCGTTCTCCTTATGATTTGATTTGGGTAGTGACAGAACAGGTCATCCAACAGACATTTTTAAATCCATCGGCTTTGTTGTCAACGCAGTCGAAATTGTGAAGGGGTACATCCGTAACGCGCTTTAAACACACGCGCAAAATACCGCGCATCCGCGAATCCACACCGTTCTGCCGTTTGCGCCACCGTGCTTTCCCCGCGACACAACAACTCTGCCGCCCGCGCAAGACGCAGGTCGCCAAGATATCGACAAGGAGATTCGCCCCGTCGCGCGTGAAAAAGCCGCCGCAGTTGTGAAGGCGATACCCGCACTGCTGCAGCCACCTCATCTACCGACAAGGTCGGATCATCGCATCGTGCGCGCAAAAGATCGCACGCCGCCGTGTACGTTTCATCCTCTCCCTGCCCATCTCGGGCACACGCCACCAACACCTGCATCAACAGCGCATCCGCCTCCACCCGATACCCCAACGCCCGCCGCTCCCACACCGCAAGCAAGCGGCAAAGCAATCCACACACCTCTTCGGGGTGGCGTAACGAGGCATCATACATTTCCTCGTACAACGGGACATCGGTTGAAAAATGCACAAAAATCATTTCATTTTGATCGTACCGCGCCTTGTAAGGCATCTGTTGCGGCAACAGCGTTACGTGGTTCTTTTCGGAACAGAGCGTAACACCTTCTACGGTCAATTCTGCCTTGCCTGCCAAACGAAAGGCAAGCGAAACATACGGCATACCACCGCATTCTCGGATTTTCTCATCGTGGATTGATCCGCGCACTACCGCCATGGTGCGGCATCGGGCCTCTTCGGGAAGGGGAAACATCCTATCACCTCATTTTGATAATATACGCTCGCTCTCCCGCTGTCAAGAAAAATGCGCGTTTTTTCCACATTTCAAAAAATTCTGCACTTGTGTCCGCCCTCTTTTTCTTCTATACTGAAAACAGAACAGGAAGAAGGAGGATCTTTATGCGTACACCCATTACCGAAAACGACGTCCGTTTGATTCCATACAGTCCCGCGTATGAGCGAGACGACTTAGAGATTCGCGTGCAGGTACGCGGCACCGCACACGGTCACGCCGAAGTGCCGCTGTTATTGGACGGCGAACCGCTTGCCACCGTCGCGGGAGAGGTCACGCCCGACGGATACACTCTGCTAACCTACCGTCTGCCGCTTTGCGGACGGGCAGGAATCCACACCCTCACGGTCGGAGAAACCGAAGTACCGCTCACCGTGTTGGGGGAAGAACCGTTGCCCCTGCTGGACGGCGGTATGCTGACCCTCGGCCCTCCCAACGATCGCGATGGTTGCGATTTTTACCGCGAAGGATTAAAATCCTATACCGACGAGGATTGGAAACAATACATCATCCATATGGCAAAGATCGGGATCAACTGCATCATCATTATGGTGTCCCACCAGTATTTAACCTTAGAACATCGCGAGATCACCGCCCACTATCCTTCCAAACTGCATCCGCATTCCGATATTGCGGCAAAAGACCCGTTGGCGGCGATCCTGCAGTCGGCAGGCGAAAACGGCATGCAGGTGTTCTTGGGTCTCGGTAATATGTATGGACACAACGCCACCCCCGCTGAAGCCCGCGAGATCTACGAACGATATCACAATTATCCCGCGTTTTACGGCTGGTATTTGGCAGAAGAGTTCGGTATGAATGCAGAAGACTTACACCGTTGGGAGCGGTACAAGGAGATCATTCCCACCTTGCGTGAACTGGCACCTGCGATGCCGGTGTTGGTCTCACCCTACTGTGCACCGTGTGACGAATTCGGGGAATATCTAAAAACAGATGCCGATGTAGACATCATTATGCCGCAGGATCAGTGTGGTTCCTCGTGGACGCCTCTTACCTTCAGCGAAAAGTTGTTCCGCGACTTGCAAAAGGTTTGCCGTGCCGCAGGCAAACACGCGTGGGCAAACTGTGAATCCTTCGATTGGATCGGCAATCTGCAAGCCACCTCGTTCAACGGTCAGGGAAAATATCTCACCGCCCGTTATCTCGGTGGCGGTATCGAGGGGCCGAACGGTTTTGATAAGCAGTTGCGTACCGTGCGTCCCTTTGTGGAAAAGATCTCCACCTTTATGCTGAGCGGCTTTTTCGCACCGCCCGCCGTCAAACCTATATGCGGGGGCGCGGCGGCACTCAAACAATATTTGGATTACTTCGCTTACCGCGAAAAGGTAATGAAATCCACCGAACGGTTTGGTGAGTAAACGATACGGTTAAAAAAGTCCGGCTGGCGCCAGACTTTTTCGCTCTCTCCCGCACACACGCAACACCCCTCCAACGGCAACTTTTTCGGTTTCACCAGTGGTAAAATGTCGCCCGTTTAGGGCGGCAAGAAAAACGTTGCGCGGACTTCGCCCTTGGCGAATGTCCTTTGCTGCCCAACGCCCCTCCAACGGCAACTTTTTCGGTTTCACCAATGGTGAAATGTCGCCCGTTTAGGGCGGCAAGAAAAACGTTGCGCGGACTTCGCCCTTGGCGAACGTCCTTTGCTGCCCAACGCCCCTCCAACGGCAACTTTTTCGGTTTCACCAGTGGTGAAATGTCGCCCGTTTAGGGCGGCAAGAAAAACGTTGCGCGGACTTCGCCCTTGGCGAACGTCCTTTGCTGCCCAACGCCCCTCCAACGGCAACTTTTTCGGTTTCACCAGTGGTGAAATGTCGCCCGTTTAGGGCGGCAAGAAAAACGTTGCGCAGACTTCGCCCTTGGCGAATGTCCTCTTGCGGTACCCAAAATCGGCGTCCGCGGAAATCTCCGCTGCCGATTTTGACCGCGGCGCCAAGCCATCCTCCCTGTTTCCGCCACCGGCGGCGGTCGGATGCCTTGCATTTCGAATCCCTTCAGAGCCAAAAACGAAAAAAGACCATCCGATGGATGGTATCCTATTTTCTTTCCCTGCACGTTGGCCACCCATAAGTACTGTGCTTTTCCTATTCTCTGAAGGGATTCTCCTCT
>SVPM01000008.1 GCA_015065865.1 Oscillospiraceae bacterium
GTGCTTCTCGTATCACCGACACCAACGAAGAAAGATAGGGTTCATAAGTTTCATACATACCGCTTAAGGAACTAACCTGTTGAACTGTGATTATATCCCATTTTTCAAGCTCTAATGCTTCTGCAATACTGATTTTTCGTTCACCGCCGCCTCCGTTAAGTTCTAAATCATAGTTGGCGTTATTTTCTTCAGCATTTTTCCAGTGCGTTTCTAAACTGCACCCACCAATACAAAGGTTTGTTGTTTCCAATTTAATGCCGTTATCCTTTGCCAATTTGTGTAGCCATTTGTGTGCATCCTGTGAAAAACTGTTGCCGATAGATAAAATTTTCATTACAATCACCTGTTTATAAATTCTGTTGCAAGCTTACCGAGTACACTTTCGCCATTTTGGTCTGCAGCACCTACATAGGCGCAGTGCGTGCCGTTCATGACCTTTAATTGCACTTTTTCGAAGTGACCAAAGTGCTTAAGGGTAGAAACCAAAAACATTGTTTGCTCATATCTGTTTTGCATATCATTATCAGACACATCAAATACTGTTTTCACCTTGCATTCTCCTTGTCGAGCCTATAATTTCTGACATAAAGGCATAAATCCATTCCAACCATAATTAAATTCAATACATAAAAGAAAAGCACATACCACTTTGAAGAAAATGACATCATATATGCCTCATTCAAAAGCTTGGAAATTATACCTGCAATATAACCAAAAAAAATAAGACATAAAAAAGCAAGACTTTTTCCTTTAGTTGTTCTCGCTTTATAGGACTTAATAACATTAAGCGGCCACGAGGCTCCAAAGCTCATAATCATAATTACTTCTAAAATTTCAGCCATAATTAATCCCCTTTCGTAATTCAATATTACAACAATTTTACTGTAATGTAAATCATTAAATCAGTTATGATACTATAACTTGAAAGTTAAAGCATTGTGTAATATAATGATAAGGAAAGGAAGTGTTTATTATGGAGATATTACAGCTAAAATATTTTTGCGATGCCGCAAAAACGCAAAATTTTTCTAAAACAGCGAAAAATTTTTTAGTTCCACCATCAAATATTTCACAAACCATAAAACGCCTTGAAAAAGAGCTTGAAACACCTCTGTTTGAAAGACAGGCCAATAAAATCAAGCTGAATGATTCGGGATTACTGTTTTACAGAAACGCAAAATCTGCTTTGGATCTGCTTGAAAACGCAGAGAACTCTTTGAAAAAATCATCGGAAATCAAAACAATTAAAATAAATATACACATAACCCGTCGTGTCGTTATGGAAGTAATTGAAAATTACAGAAAGCTACACCCTGAAATTTCTTTTATAACCGTACACAGCACCGATGAAATGTCCGACGAATTTGACATTATAGTAACCGATAAAGAATTGGATTTACCATATTTAAAAACAAAGGCAGCAGAAGAAAATTTTTTATTAGCTTATAATAAAACTATATTTGTGCTTAATGACAACATAACTTCATTTGAGCTTAAAAATTTGCCATTCATTACCATGGGTGAAAGTAGTAGTATTTATGAACACACTCTCAGAATTTGCAACCGTTTAGGCTTCCCCCCTAACATCGTCCTGCAAAGTGAAGATCCGTTTTATATAAGAAAATGTGTTGAATTGGGACTTGGAATAGCAATTATTCCGGAACTTTCATGGCGTGGGCAGTTTTCAGAAGAGATAGCTCTAAAAAACATTGGAGAAAGCAAAAGAAAAATCTATGTATATAAAAAATACAGTATGAACGAAGATATTAATGAATTTTTTGCTATGCTGATAGAAAAATTTTCTTCATAGATATCTCATCGAAATACACTTTGTTTGTAAAAACAACTTACCACTTGATTATCGGTTTTGTCCCTATTGTGTCTCAACCATACTATAGTTTTTAGTGAAGTGCAAGGCTTCTGATTTTAAGTGAAGTTGCGGCATTGCCGCAGTGAAGTTATGGCTTACGCCATAGTGAAGTATTTCGCTAACGCACAAAGTGAAGTTAAGTGTGCCACCCACGCCCGCAGGCGCTTCACTTGCCGAAGGCATACTTCACGCACCGAGGGTGTACTTATCGTGCCGTTAGCCACACTTAGTTGCAAAAAGAGCCTTGTCTTTCGACAAGGCTCTTTTTGCTGGTGGGAGAGGGTGGATTCGAACCACCGAAGTCAGAGACAACAGATTTACAGTCTGCCCCCTTTGGCCACTCGGGAACTCTCCCATATCAAGCGACAGGCATTATAATACCACGAAGGGGAAAGAATGTCAAGTGCTTTTTTGAAAAAATTCCAATTTCTTTTGCAGAAAATGGGCGGTTGTATCTTGTGCTTTTTTGAAGGATATGATATACTATATATTGGTGTAATTTGTAAAAGGCATACCTTTGGGAGGTGCACAATATGTGCGGATTTTGCGGATTTACCGGCGAGGTGATCCATCGTGATGCGGTGTTGAAAGAAATGACCGCACGCATCACCCACCGCGGCCCCGATTCGGACGGGTTCTTCACCGACGAGCGGGTGGCGATGGGCTTTCGCCGTTTGAGTATTATTGACCTCGAAGCAGGGCATCAGCCGCTGTATAACGAGGATAAGACGTTGGTGCTTACTTTTAACGGTGAGATCTACAATTACCGTGATCTGCGGGAAGAATTGCTCGCAGCAGGGCACGGGTTTGCCACGCAGTCGGACAGCGAGGTGTTGCTGCACGGTTTTGAAGAGTGGGGCGTGGATATGCTGCCTCGCTTGCGCGGTATGTTTGGTTTTGCGATCTATAACACCCAAAGCGGTGCGCTGTTTATCGCGCGTGACCGTTTTGGCATCAAACCGATGCATTACACCCGCTTGGATGACGGGCGCGTGGTGTACGGTTCGGAGATCAAGTCGTTGTTGGCTCACCCCGATGTGACAGCAGAGTTTAATGAAGAGGCGCTGGACGGCTATCTCTCCTTCCAGTATGTCGTGCCGCCCGCCACCTTCTTTAAAGGCATCTACTGTCTGCCGCCTGCACACTATATGTGGGTAAAGGACGGCGAGATCACGGTGGAGCGGTATTGGGAGCCGATGTTTACTCCCGATGAATCGATGACCGAAGAAGAAGCGATCGACCGTATTGACCGCGTGTTCACCGAATCGGTGGAAGCGCACCGTATCAGCGACGTGGAGGTGGGCTGCTTCCTGTCGGGCGGTGTGGATTCCTGTTGGGTGGCTTCTTATTTCGGAGGACAAAAGGCGTTTACCGTGGCGTTCGACAACGGCGGACACTACGATGAGAGCACCTATGCCGCCGAGCTGGCGAAGACGGTGGGTATCGACCACACGGTACACAAGATCGGCGAGGACGAATATTGGGAAGCACTGCCCCACGTGCAGTATTATCTCGACCAGCCGCTGGCGGACCCCTCTTGTGTGGCACTCTATTTTGTGGCAAAACTTGCCGCCGAAAAGGTGAAAGTGGTGTTGTCGGGCGAGGGCGCGGACGAGCTGTTCGGCGGCTATCGCATTTATCACGAGCCGCTCTCGCTTGCGAAATATCAAAAGTTACCGCGCTTTTTGCGGCGCGCGGCGGCAGCACTGGTTCGGCCGTTGCCGGAATTTAAGGGGCGTTCTTTCCTTCTGCGCGGTGCACAGACGTTGGAAGAGCGGTTTATCGGCAACGCCTATATGTTCCGTCAAAAAGAGAAGGCGCGCCTTCTCAAACGCGTTAAAGCGACCGATCCGGCACGTCTTACAACGGAGTATTACGCGAAAAGCCGTGGGTTGGACGATATTTCCCGCATGCAACTGCTGGATATCAATCGCTGGATGGTGGGGGATATTCTCCTGAAAGCGGACCGTATGAGTATGGCCCATTCGTTGGAGTTGCGCGTGCCCTTCCTCGATAAGGAAGTGTTTGCGGTGGCGGCGACCGTTCCCGCGAAATACCGTGTGGCACACGGTACCACAAAATATGCGATGCGGCAGGCGGCGGCACGGCATTTGCCGCCCGAGGACACCGCTCGTCCAAAACTTGGGTTTCCCGTGCCGGTGCGCGTGTGGTTGCGTGAAGAAAAGTATTACCGCACGGTGCGCGAGGCGTTTACCTCTGCCACGGCGGACAAGTTCTTTAACACGGCGGAACTTTTGAAACTGTTAGACCGTCATTACGCCGGCAAGGCGGACAATTCGCGCAAGATCTGGACAGTGTATATGTTCCTTGTGTGGTACGGTGTGTATTTTGAAGGAAAGAGATGACACGGCAAATGGCAAAACGAGAGAATTTACGCAATATTGCGATCATCGCGCACGTTGACCACGGTAAGACCACTCTGGTGGATCAGCTGTTGCGCCAAAGCGGCGTGTTCCGTGTGAACGAGCAGGTCGCGGAACGCGTGATGGATTCGAACGATCTGGAACGCGAGCGCGGCATTACCATTCTGGCCAAAAACACCGCCGTGATGTACGGTGACACCAAGATCAACATTGTGGACACCCCCGGTCACGCGGATTTCGGCGGCGAAGTGGAGCGTATCTTGCTGATGGTAGACGGCGTTTTGCTGTTGGTGGATGCGTTTGAGGGATGTATGCCGCAGACGCGTTTTGTGCTGAAAAAAGCGCTTGGGCTCGGCAAGAAACCGGTTGTGGTGGTGAACAAGATCGACCGCGACGGCGCACGTCCGGCCGAAGTGATCGATGAGTTGTTGGATCTGTTTATTGAACTGGGTGCAGATGAAGACCAACTGGAATTCCCCGTGGTGTACGCTTCGGGGCGTGACGGCTATGCTTCGCTGGATCCCGCGGTGCGCGGTGAGGATATGACACCGCTGTTTGAGACCATTTTGAAAGAAGTGCCCCCTCCCGAAGGATCGTCGGAGGCACCGTTGCAGTTGCTGTTTTCCAATATTGACTACGACGATTACGTCGGACGTATCGGTGTGGGACGTGTGGAACGCGGCTCGGTGAAAAACGGACAAGCCGTGACCATCTGCCGTGCCGACGGCAGTACGGCAAACGCCCGAATCGGCAAACTGTTCCAGTTTGAGGGGTTGCAGCGTGTGGAACACGAAACCGCCACGGTGGGCGATATCGTTGCGGTAACGGGCATTACCGATCTGAACATCGGTGAGACGGCGTGCGATCCCGAACATCCCGAGGCACTGCCGTTTGTACGTATTGATGAGCCGACCATTTCCATGGTGTTTATGGTGAATAACAGCCCCTTTGCCGGACAGGAGGGTAAGTTCGTTACCAGCCGCAATTTGCGTGACCGCCTGTTTAAAGAGGTGGAGACCAACGTGAGTATGCGTGTGGAAGAAACCGATACTACCGATGCGTTTAAGGTGTCGGGGCGCGGTGAGTTGCACCTGTCTATCTTGATCGAAACCATGCGGCGGCAAGGTTATGAATTTGCGGTGAGCCGCCCGCAGGTGATCTATAAAAAGGATGCGGACGGCACCCTGTTAGAACCGATGGAACTGTTGATGGTGGAGGTGCCCGAAGCGTATGTCGGTGCGGTGATGGAAAAGATCGGCTCGCGCAAGGCGGAGATCGTGGATATGGGCACGCGCGACACGGGTATGAGCCATTTGGAATTCCGCATTCCCGCCCGCGGCTTGATGGGATATCGTCAACAGTTTTTGACCGATACCAACGGCAACGGCATCATGAACAGCGTGTTCGACGGGTATGAACCGTTTAAAGGCGATATTCCCCAGCGCGTGCAGGGTTCGCTCATTTCGTTTGAAAGCGGCGAGACCAGCAGTTACGGTCTGTTTAACGCGCAAGAACGCGGTGTGATGTTCGTGGGTGCGGGTGTGCCGGTATATGAAGGTATGATCGTGGGCGAATCCCCGAAAAACGAAGATATCGTGGTGAACGTGTGCAAGAAAAAGCACGTTACCAATATGCGTGCGGCAGGTTCGGACGAAGCACTTCGCCTCACACCGCCGACGGTACTTTCGCTTGAACAGTCGTTGGAATTTATCAATGATGACGAGTTGGTGGAGGTCACCCCCAAAACTATTCGTTTGCGTAAACGCATCTTGTCCCGTGAGTTGCGAATGAAAGACGCGGCAAAGAAAAAAGGATGATCAAAGCTTTGAAGCGCCCGCTGTACGTGGTGGGTATGAGCTTCGCCTTGTCGTTGCTCGCCGCCACGGTGATGGGATATCACACGGCATTTATGGCGGCGGTGCTGTGTGCACTGTTGTTTTTGCCGATGCTGGCGGTGAAACGACTCCGACAGTATGAGGGAGTAACGGCGGCACTGCTGGCAGCATGTGCCGCCTTTGCTGTGTTCACGGGATGGGAGTATCTGACGGTGCAACCACTCCAACGTATGGACGGCGAAACGGTGGAACTCACCCTTTGGACCGAAGAGGCGGTGGGTGAGACCGACCGCTCGCTCACCTATTTTGCACGGGTGCGTGACGGTGCGTTGCCCCGCGATACCCGCGTGCTGTTGCGGGTA
This sequence comes from Oscillospiraceae bacterium, assembly GCA_015065865.1. GTDB lineage: Bacteria > Bacillota > Clostridia > Oscillospirales > Acutalibacteraceae > SIG588. The sequence goes on from SVPM01000008.1 coordinate 6,452, forward strand.
ACGAACAGCGCTAAAGCACCGCAGTTGTATGATCGGGTGCAGGCCGCAGTGCGCTTGGAAGCCACCGATGAATGGCGTGCACAAAACGTATTCCTTACGGTGTGGGTGAACGATTGCACCGTTTCGGTCAGCGATGAACGTCCGCGGGGGTATGCTTTGCAGAATCGGCGGACGCACTTGCTCAGCAAATTGGAAACCAAGGCGGACGGTGACGTTGCTGCTCTGCTGCGTGCGATTTGTTTCGGCGATAAATCCACACTGAGCGATGCGGTTCGCGATAATTTCGCCGCGGCGGGTATCTCCCACATTACGGCGGTTTCGGGCTTTCATATGAACATCATATCGCTGGGTGTGTTCTCCCTGCTGTGTTTTCTGGGATTGCGTCGGCGCTGGGCGGCATTGTGTTCGATGCCGATCCCGTTTCTGTTCGCCGCACTCACAGGATTCTCGTATTCCGCCATGCGCGCCGGTGTGATGGCGTGTTTGATGTTGGCGGCTGCGGTGTTTCGCCGTGAAGCCGAAGGATGTAACTCGTTGGGCGGTGCGGTGATCGGTATACTGGCGTTGGATATTACCGCCATTTATGATATCGGATTTCAACTGTCGGTGGCCGCAACGTGGGGTATTTTGCTGGCGAGCCGTTTGCAACCGCAGGGAAAGACGACCGTGTGGCGCACCATGGGACGCGGCTTGCAACTCACGGCCGCCGCTGTGATGGCAACCTTGCCGTTGTCCGCTTTACATTTCGGCGAGATATCCGCGCTTTCGCCGTTGACCAATCTGGTGGCACAACCGCTGGCTTCGGTGGTGGTGAGCGTAGGATGTGTCGGTACGTTGTTGCTCGGTGTACCGTTCCTCGGCTTTGTGGGCGCGCCTTGTGTTTTGATCGCCGGTATAGCGGCACGCGGATTGCTCGCGATCGGTGAGATCGCGGCCGCACTGCCGTTTGCGGCGTTGCGGCTGCAGGAGCCGTATCTTGTGATATGGGCACTTTCGGTCCCCTTTGCACTGCTCTTGGGATGGCGGTTGTTGCGTGGACGCGGGTTGCGTATTACCGCGATGCTGTTGGTGATCGTCTTTTGCCTATCCACGTTGGTGTTTCGCCTCGGTATGCGCGGTGTAACCGTGCTTTCGGCGGTCAACGTGAGCGGCGGCACGATCGTGGTGTTGGAGCGGGACGGACGGCACGCCGCGGTGATGGCGGGGGATCCTTCGCTGTGGCAGGCACGAAACGCGTTGACGGCACGGCATATTACGCAACTGGATGCGGTGTTGTTTGCCGCGGACGATACCGCCGCCGTGCAAACGGCGGTGGACGTTGGTACGTTTGCGCTGTCGCGTGCGGCTGACCGTTCGCCCGACGGCATGACGATCACACTGTGGGAGGATACCGTGATATGGTGGCAGGACGGTTGGTGCCGTGTGACGGTGGGTGAACACACCGTGCTGATCGCACCGTGCGGCGGTGAGGTGCATAAGTTGCCTGCCGCCTATCGAACTGCCGATATCGCCGTGTTCGACCGTACACCGCCGCAGAATGCAGCGGAATTGGCGGTCGGTGAGGCGATGCTTTGTTGTGGTAAAGACGATCCGGCATCAGCCGATACGCTGTTGGGGGTTGCGTATCCCATCACCGTGACGGACGATACGGTGACGGTAAAAGTAAGATGATTTGAGGTGAGGATATGGCGTGGAATGAAGAAACCTTGAAACAACATATAAAAAACGAAGAACTGTTACCGGTATACGTTTTGTACGGGGAGGAATCCTATCTGGTGGGACAGTATGCGAGCAAACTGTGCCGCCGTGCAATGGACGGCGAGGATGAACTCGATTCCTTCAACCTGCACCGTTTCGACGGATTGAAATGCGATTTTAACGAGATCGAAGAAGCGGCGGAAGCACTGCCGCTGATGGCGGAGCGTACCTGCGTGACCGTGCGGGATTACGACGTCGGCACGGGGGACGGACACGAACGTTTATTGACACTTTTACAAGAGCCGAACGAGAGTTGTGTGCTGATCTTTTATTATGATGCCATGAAGGTGTCCGCTGCCAAAAACGAGCGCTGGAAGACCTTCCTTGCCGCGGCGGAAAAGAGCGGCGCCGTGGTAAAGTTGGATAAACGCACCCCCGAAGAGGTGGCGCGAATGCTGGTGAGCGGTGCGACTCGCCGCGGATGTTCGATGAAGACCGATACCGCGCGCCTGCTTTTGGAATGGTGCGGAAACGATCTGAATCTTTTAATGTGTGAATTGGATAAGTTGGCGGCATTGGCCGACGGTGGCGAGATCGACCGTGGGTTGGTGGAAAGGGCGGCAACACGGAATTTGGAATCGCGTGTGTTTGAACTGTCCAAAGCAATTTTGAAGGGGCAGTATACCGCCGCGTATGAGGTGTTGCACGCGCTGTTTGCCCAAAAGGAAGACCCGATCATGATCAACGGTGTGTTGGCTTCGGCGTGGGCCGACCTTTATCGTGTAAAGACCGCGGAGGCGGCAGGGCAACAACCCACGGCGGTGGCGGCGGTGTATGCCGGATATAAGGGGAAGGAATTTCGCTTGCGAAACGCCGCGCGGGATGCATCGCGTTTGTCGGCGGCTACCTTGCGCGAAGGGCTTGAAGTGTTGGCCGAGGCGGACCGACGGCTGAAATTCACTCCCGCCGACAACCACGTTGTGTTGGAAGAAACGGCTGCCCGCTTGATTTTGCTTACGCGGCGGGGGAATTGAGCGATGTTGCGGTTGCGTGAGGCCGTGGTGGTGGAAGGCAAACACGATGCGGTGCGGCTGGCACAGATCGTGGATGCTCCGATCGTTGCTACCAACGGATTTCGAATTTTTAAGGATGCCGAACAAATGGCGTATCTGCGCCGTTTGGCGGCGGTGCGGGGTCTTGTGATCCTGACCGACAGTGATGCGGCAGGTTTTGTGATACGCCGCCATTTGAGCGGCAGCATTCCGCCCGAGCAGATAAAGCAGGCGTATGCCCCTTGTATTGCGGGGAAAGAGCGGCGTAAGGCCCACCCCTCCAAAGAAGGGTTGCTCGGTGTGGAGGGGATCGATCCCGCCGTATTGGAAGAGGCGCTTCGCCGTGCCGGCGTGACGGTCGAGGGGGAGGAGAGTGTTCCTTGCTCGCCGTGGATGACCAAAGCGCGTCTGTTTTCAGACGGACTGAGCGGGAGTGAGGACAGTGCCCGCCGCCGCGCGGCACTGCTCGCGGCACTGCAACTGCCGCCGTATCTTTCGGCCAACCGTTTAATGGAGGTACTCAATCTCACGATAAGTGAAGAAGAGTATGCGGCATTGCTCAAAAACATATAAAAAGTCACCTCTGCATACAGTATGCCGAGGTGATTTTTTATGTGGATGACGTTGTTGTCCTCTCTGTCAAACTTACTGTTTTGGGCTTTGCACATCGTGAATCCCGGCACCTTTCCGCGTCCGCTGTCGGCGGCGGATGAACGGGAAGCGTTGGTGGCGTGGCGGGAACACGGCGACCGTGCGGCACGAACGAAGTTGATCGAGCACAACCTGCGTTTGGTGGCGCATATCATCAAGAAATATTACAGCAATACCGACGAAGCGGACGATCTGATCTCCATCGGTACGATCGGTCTTATCAAGGCGGTGGACACCTTTGACCATACCAAAAACGTGCGGTTGGTGACCTACGCTTCACGCTGTGTGGAAAACGAGATACTGATGCATTTCCGTGCAAAACGCCGCCGTGCCGCCGACGTTTCCTTTTCGGATCCGATCGAAACCGATCGGGACGGCAATGAACTGACGTTGATGGACGTGGTGGCGGGGGAGGACACCTTGGCCGAAGAACTCGAAACCAAGATCAACGGGGAGAAGATACACCGCTACTTGTATGAGGAACTGGATGAACGCGAGCGGGAGATCATCGTTATGCGTTACGGCTTGGCCGCAGACCCGCTTCCGCAGCGGGAGGTGGCAAAAAAACTGAACATATCCCGCTCTTACGTTTCGCGCATTGAAAAACGAGCGCTCGAAAAGTTGCACACACGGTTTGAACGCGGGGACGGCGCTTAAGTAGAGGAGGCGTATCCAAACACGCCGGAAGTATACCGTTTTAGGCGTGTTTGGATGCGCCTCCTTTGTTTAACAAAAAGAAGGAAGACGGCTCCTTGCGAAGCATCTCCCTCGAAAAGCGATGGATCAGGTGTCGAGTTCTTGTTCGATTTTTTGAACGACGACACTCATTTTAATATCCAGCGCGCAGCAAATTCTGAAAAGTGTTTCTAAGGTCGGTTTTCGCTCTCCGCGCTCTATAGCGCTTAAATGACTTCTGCCAATGTCCGCCAACCCGCTGAGAACTTCTTGTGAAATACCTTTTTCTTTTCTGTAAAAAGCAATCGCTTTTCCAACAACTACCGAATCAAGCATAGGAATATACATGTGGTTCACCTCATATATATTTTATGTCGATTCTTTTCGAAGAATGAATACATATGTTGACAAATGAACACTTATGTGTTAAAATGTGCATAAAATTATGAGGAGGAAGAAAAGATGGATACACAAAACGCGGTACAAGCGGTTGAAAAAACCAAGTTTTGTAAGCATTGCGGAGCAAAGATTCCGGAAGATGCGGTACTTTGCACCGCCTGCGGAAGACAAGTGGAAGAAATAAACGGCGGTGCGGCTAACCCTAACATTGTGATCAACAATACGAACACCAATTCTAACGTCAATACCAATCAGATCGGGGTCGTCGCAGGGCGCCCCAAGAACAAATGGGTCGCTTTGGCACTGTGCTTTTTCCTTGGCTTTTTCGGAGCGCACAAATTCTACGAAGGCAAGGGCGGGATGGGTGTCTTGTATATCCTCACGGCCGGCCTGTTTGGAATCGGTGTGTTTTTTGACTTTTTCTCGCTGTTGTTCAAACCGAATCCGTACTATGTGAGATAAACAAAAATTGCAGTCCCGCGGGGACTGCAATTTTTTTGTGCGAGAAGATATTTACGGTTGGTAAACGTGCAGTTTTTCCAACAAATGCACGATCTTGCCGCCCATCGGCAGGGCGGCCATCTCCTCTTTGGTAAACACACGTGAGAGGAGCAACATCGCGGCGTATACCGCGACACCGACAACGACCGCTGCCACGGTGGCAACGGCATTGCCTGCCGCACCGCAGAGTAAGCGGTGTGTGCCGAACACGGCGCCGCCCATCACGCCGCTGCAGAGGAGCGGTTTGAACAGGTGTTTCCACAGCCGCAGTTGCAACGGCAGGCGATGGCGCAGAGCGTTGAACACCAGCAGGAACACCACGATATCGCATACGATGGAACTGATGACCGCACCGTATACGTTGATGGACGGTTCGCGAATGAGCAACCAGTTGAGCACCAGCTTGATCACCGCACCGACCGCGAGAGAGGCGGCTGGCAGACGAACTTCCCCGAGACCGTACAACCCACCGTTGATGATGCAGGTGAGTGCCAAGAAGATGAGCGGCACGGTGGAAAGTGCCAGCAGGCCGGCACCGTCCGACACGGTGGGATACAGCATTTGCAACACGGGGGAAGCCAGCACGGCAAGACCCACCGCGCAAGGAAGCACGATCACCAACGAGGCAAACAGAGAGAAGGTGATCTTCTCACCGGCCAATTTACGGTCGTGTTTCGCAACTGCCGCGGAAATGGCGGGTACCAGCGCTGTGGAGAACGCGGTGTTGAGTGCCAGCGGCAGGTTGATGATGGTGCTTACCTTGCTCAGCAAGCCCGCCGCCGAGGCCGCCATGGCTTCCAGTTCCTTTTCACTTTGTGCAACCGCGGCATAGGCGGTTTGAATGCAGTTGGTGATGGTGAAGGAATCAATAAAATCGTTCAGTGCGGAAATGAGGGAACCGACCGCCATCGGAATGGAGAGGGCCAGTACAATATGCAAGAGTTCGCGGGTGGAGTGTGTTTCGGCGGGGACGGTCTGTTCTTCGCAGCCGCGGCGAATATCCCGCCGACGGCGCAGGTAAAAGAACACCAAATACAAAAAGGCGATCGCGACCGAAGCACTGGTGGAAACGTTTCCTGCCGCCGCCATCACGGCCGAACCGCGCCCGATACAAAGGTACACGAACACGATGGAGAGCACACAGTTGAAAAATTGTTCCACCACCTGTGAGGTGCTGGTGGCTTTGAGCGAACCGCGCCCCGAAAAATAGCCGCGGAGCACCGCCGCCGCCGAAGCGAAGAACACGGCGGGGGCCAACGCTTTCATGGTGTACGCCACGTCGGGCACGTCCAAGATGACCGAGGCGATGAAATCCGCACCGAAAAACAAAAGGCAGGCGGAAGCAAAACTGATGGATAAGAACAGCCCGAAGCATACTTTTAAGATGCGTTGTGAGCCGCGGTGGTCACCGGCCGCGAGCCGTTCGGAGATCAGTTTGGCAATTACGTTCGGCACACCGATGGAAGAAAGGGTGAGCAACACCGAATAGATGGTATAGCCGATGGAATAATAGCCGTTACCCTCGTTTCCGAAGCCGTCGATATTGATAATGACGATGCGGTAGATGAGCCCCATCACCTTGGTGATGAACTGTGCACCCATCAGCATCATAACGTTTTTGGCGAGTGACGTATTCTTTTCGCGTTCCAAACGATCAGACATACGATCCTCCTTCCTGCAATATACGTGCAACTAATGGATTTTCGAGCAAAAACCCTTCCCGTGTAAGACGGATGCCGTCCTCATCACACGTCACCAGTTGCGGCGGCAGTGCCGCGGCGGCGTTCCGCCACGCGGGGGGGATGGCCGCACCGAAACGGGCACGGTAATCCTGCTCACGTAACCCTGCGACAAGGCGCAGGCGTAACATAGCGTATTCTGTGGGGGAGGCATCCTGCACGGCGGTGGCGTTTTGTTCTGCCACGGGCGGCTCACCGCGTAAAAAGGCGGCAAGGTCGCGTGGGTATTCCCAGCGTACCCCGCTTAAAAAGGAGTGTGCGGCGGGTCCTAACCCCAAGTAGTCGTCGCCGCTCCAATATTTTAAATTGTGACGGCTTTCGTATCCCTCACAGGCAAAATTCGAGATCTCGTATTGTGAAAAACCCGCCCGTTCCAACTGCTCGCACGCGAACAGATAGCGATCGGCGGCGGTGTCGTCGTCGGGCAGTGCCAGCGTATCCCGCTGTGCAAAAAACGGGGTGTGCGGCTCAACCTTTAACAGATAGGCCGATACGTGGCGAGCGCCCAGTTCGCGGCATACCTCCACCGCCTTTGAAACCGAACGGTCGGTTTGTTTCGGGGTCGCCAGCATTAGATCGAGTGAAAGATTGGCGATGCCCGCCCGTGCCGCATCTTCTGCCGTGCGGTAAAGATCTTGCATACGGTGGCGGCGGCCGAGCGCTCCCAGTTCCGTGTCGTTCGCTGCTTGCATACCGAGCGAAAGACGGTTACCGCCCGCCGCGGCAAAGGCGGCAAGCGTATCGGCAAGGTCGTCGGCGGGGTTGGCTTCCAACGTGATCTCTGCCCCCTGCAAGCCAAAACGCGCCGCCGCGTGTTCGATCAAACGTGTCAGACGTTTTCCGCCGAGCAGGGAGGGGGTGCCGCCCCCGAAATACAAAGTGTCGGCCGCACCGTACGCGTTTTCCGTGCGATCCATTGCGGCGCACAAGGTCTCCGCGTAACGGTCGAGCAGTGTGTCGTCAAACGCGGCGGTGGAGTAAAAGTCGCAATACGGGCACTTAACTTTGCAAAAGGGGACGTGAAGGTAAAGACCAAGCATCAATCGTCACCCAATTTAAGCACCGACATAAACGCCTCTTGCGGCACTTCCACCGAACCGAGTTGGCGCATACGCTTTTTGCCTTCTTTTTGCTTTTCCAGCAGTTTCTTCTTACGGGTAATATCACCGCCGTAGCACTTTGCCAACACGTCTTTACGCATGGCACGCACCGTTTCACGGGCGATGACCTTGCCGCCGATGGCTGCTTGGATGGGCACTTCAAACATCTGGCGCGGAATATTATCCTTCAACCGCTCGCACAAGCGGCGCGCACGGGAATAGGCGTTTTCCTCAAACACGATGAAGGAGAGCGCATCCACGATGTCGCCGTTGAGCAGAACGTCCAGTTTCACCAGTTTGGAGGGGACGTATCCCTTCATTTCGTAGTCGAAACTGGCGTAACCTTTGGTGCGCGATTTGAGGGCGTCAAAGAAATCGTAAATGATCTCACCGAGCGGAAGTTCGTAGTGGATATCCACACGGGTGGGATCGAGATAGGTCATATCTTTGAAGATACCGCGGCGTTCTTGGCACAACTCCATAATGTTGCCGACGTAATCGGTGGGGGAGAAGATGTGAGCATCGGCGATCGGTTCTTCCGCCGCCGTGATGCTGCCGGGATCGGGGTAATTGGTGGGGTTGTCGATATATTGTACACTGCCGTCACTCATGGTCAAACGGTAGATGACCGACGGGGCGGTAGTAATGATGTCGAGGTCGTATTCGCGTTCCAAGCGTTCTTGAATGATCTCCATATGCAAAAGGCCCAAGAACCCGCAACGGAATCCGAAACCGAGCGCCACCGACGTTTCGGGTTCAAAAGTGAGGGACGCATCGTTCAATTGCAAGCGCTCAAGCGCTTCGCGCAAGTCGGGATAACGGGCGGAGTCGGCGGGGAAGATGCCGGAGAACACCATCGGGTTGACTTTGCGATAACCGGGCAGCGGTTCGGCGGCGGGACGGGCGGCCAGTGTCACGGTATCGCCCACGCGCGCATCGCTCACCGTTTTGATGGAGGCGGCGATATAGCCGACTTCACCCGCACGCAGAATGCCGGTCGGTTCGAGTTTGCCGGGACGCATAATGCCGGTTTCGACCACCAAGAATTCTGCACCGGTCGCCATCATACGAATGGTATCGCCGTTCTTTACGGTGCCTTCTTTGATACGCAGATATACGATAACACCTTTGTAACTGTCGTAATAACTATCGAAGATCAGCGCCTGTAAGGGGGCGTTGTCATCCCCCACGGGAGAGGGCATCTTTTGCACGATGGCCTCGAGCACCGCTTCGATGTTGATGCCGTTTTTGGCGGAAATGCGCGGCGCATCTTCCGCTTCGATGCCGATGATATCCTCCACCTCACGGCAAGCGCGGTCGGGGTCGGCGGCAGGCAGATCGATCTTGTTGATGACCGGTACGATCTCAAGGTCGTGTTCCAATGCCAGATAGGTGTTGGCGAGCGTTTGTGCCTCCACACCTTGGGAAGCATCCACGATCAACACCGCACCTTCGCACGCGGCGAGCGAGCGGGACACTTCGTAGTTAAAGTCAACGTGACCGGGCGTGTCGATCAAATTGAACAGATAGGTCTCCCCGTCCTGCGCTTTGTAGGACAAGGTGATGGCGTGAGCCTTGATGGTGATGCCGCGCTCACGCTCGAGATCCATGCTGTCGAGCAACTGGTCTTCCATATCGCGCATAGCGACCGTGTTGGTCTTTTCAAGCAGACGGTCGGCCAGCGTGGATTTGCCGTGGTCGATATGGGCAATGATGCAGAAATTGCGAATATGGTCACGGGGAAAGGACATAAAAACACCTCATGGTTGAAATTTTAACACAAACAGATAGTATATTATAACACATTATGAGGGTGGATTGCAAGGGGTAAAAAGACGATCACGGCAAAGCAAAACAGCACAAACGGAAGAATGCACGGCTTTCTTCCGTTTGTGCTGTTTATTATGTGGTTATGTGTTTCAGCGTAAGGGTGGCACACTCGCTGATCTTAACTTTCTGTACACCGAAAATTTCGGTGTACAAGGTGTCGTGCAACGGTTCACTCCACGCGGCGGGAATGCTGTTTGATCCGTGTGCCATTCCGAGTACCGAGCCGACGGTCGCGCCGTTGCAGTCGGTGTCAAATCCCGTTTCCACCGCCATACAGACGGAACGTTCAAAATCCCCTTCGCCATACAGCAGAGCGGCGGCAACGATCATCGCGTTCGGAATGGTGTGACACCAGCCGTGGTCGGTGTACTCGTCCCACTTTGCGTGGATACGAGCAAAACAATCCTCTTGCGTAACGCGGTTTTGCCAATCAATGAGCACGCTGTTCAATGCCTCATACAAACGGGAAGTGTGAGGGATCTCTGCCATACCGCCGCAAACAATATCTTCAATGTCGTTCGTTTCGGCGGCAACGGCAAGCATCGCGCCAACAAACATTTCACCGTAAATGCCGTTCTTCACATGAGAAACCGAGGCGTCCCGCCACGCCATTTCGGCGGCAAGAGCGGGATTTCCGGGGTTGATATATCCGAAATAGTCACCGCGGATCTGTGCACCGATCCATTCGCGGTAGGGGTTTTGATGAATTGCCGATGTCGGCGGCACATACCCGTTTACGAAGTTACGGTATGCGACTCGTTCGGCAGTGCAATAGGCATCTTTCGGTTGATACCACAGCCACGTGCGTGACACGTCGAGCGGTGTGAAATCACGTCCGTAGCGTTGCACCATTTGCTGATACATCACGGTGTAATTGGTGTCGTCATCGGCAGGAGCACCGTCGCCGTCGTCTACGTAGCACTGCCACTTGAAAGGAAAACTGTATTTCTGAAGTGTCGCCTCGGTCACGTCACTTCGCAGGATATAGCGGTGTAGGGGGAAGTTTCCCGTATCTTTCAAAAAAGGAATCAACTCGTTCGTGCGGATACCTTCCACCGTTTTTCCGAGCATGCACCCGCACACCCGCCCGAGCCACGCACCGTGCACGCGGTCGGCGAGCGGTGCGCCTGCCTTTTTGGCATACGTGTGCGGACGGCGCAATGCTTGAATAGCGGGAAGGTCGGACGGTTCGTTATAGGGATAGTCTGCCCGCACGGAGGCGTTTTGCACGGCACGGAACAGCAGGTCGCCGAACGCCTTCTTTTCCTCGCCTTTCGGCAGACGGGAAACGGCGGCAAACAGGTCTTTGTATGCCGAAAGTTTCAGCCCTTCTTCGGTGGATTGGGCGTATTCCGTTGCCAAGTTTGATGCATAAAATTCCCAGTCGTGCATCGTTTCGTATTGGGGTTTCAGCGGCATGGTGACATCTCCTTTTCAAAAACCGCCTCCCTCGCTTGAGAGAGGCGGTTTTGGTCAGAACAGGTTCCAGTTGTATTTTGCGGTGTATTCGCCGCCCGTCACGTCTTCAATGAGGTCGGCGGGACGCTCGATGTCGAAACGGTTGGTGTCGTAATACGAGAAGTTGCCGATCACGTCGAGTTTGCCGCCGCGCATCACCACGTGGGGCACGCGCTCGCGGAAGTAGTTGCCCACAAGCTCGTTGTTGCCGCCTTCCACCGTGAAGTAGGTGCGGTTGCCGCGGTTCAGGTTGGTCTGCTGCACGTGCAGGTCGCCGCCCTTCAAAATGTAGCCGTAATGGGTGGGACCCCACATCAGCGAGTTGTAGATCCGCATCTTGCCCGCGGCATTCGGCTCGGACAGAATGTACATACGGTCTTTCGGTGATTCCATCGCCACCAGTTCGGTGTTCACGAGGTCCACGTCATCGCAGCCGATGTAGTGCAGACTGATCTCGGCACCGTCGGTGCCGTGGCCGATGATCTTGCCGCGTGTGCCCTTACCGTCTTGCAACATGAACTTGATGCCGACGCGTGAGCCGAACACAAAGGTGCCGAGCACGTGTTCGTTCGCACAATAACCGAACACTAAGGCATCGAGCAGGTCGATCTGTTTGTGCCAGTGGATGCGCCACTCCTCGCCTTTCGGGCGGTTTTCAAAGTTGGAGCGCGGCCAGTAGTGGGTGTTGTATTGAATGTTTTCCACCCAGCCTTCACCCGCGCAGTTACCCACAAACACACCGCAACGGATGGGTGCACCGCCGAGATAGGAGATGTAGTGCCCATCGGACGGATAGGTGCCGAAATCGAGGCCGAGCCACGAGTTCACGAACACCACGTCGATGGCATAGACGTTCTTGCCGCGACTTTGCACGGCCCACGGATAGGGAACGGGCTCGTTGAAATTCTGATGCGGGTGTTGAATGACGAAGCCGCGAATACCCGCACTTTCGCCCATCGTGATGAACGGTGCGGCATCTTCGTTGCCGTGACCGTGGGTGGTACGCAGTACCGAGCCGCCGCCCACCGTGTGAGAGGGGACTTCAAACACGCCGCGAAGCTCCACCCCGTCGGGAATGTGGAGGGTGCCGTCCACACGGTACCAACCGCCGGGCAGATACACCACACCGCCGGTTTTACCGGCTGCATCCAGCGCCGCCTGCAGGGCGGCGGTATTATCGACGTCGGGATTGGTGGTCACGCCGAAATCGGGGGCGTAGTAGAGCGCGTCCACCGCCGGACGGCAGGGGGTGGGTTTGTATTTGTGACCGCCGCGCGGAGCCACGGGCAGGTTCAAAGGTTCATCCGAGAACTGCACCTGTGCTGTAACCGCGTCGGGGGTTGCGATCTTTGCGCCACCCTTGAAGGTGTTGCCGAGGATCTGTGCCGAGAGAATTTCGTCGGTCATCGTGATATGATCGCCTTCGCCGAACGCACACTGCATCAGCGTGATGCCGCCGTTGCGTTGGAAGATCGCCGTATCGGTCCAACCGTTGAAGGAGCAATTGGTAAACGAGAGCCAACCGGGACCGTCTATAACCACGTCGTAGGGATAGGGCCCTTCGATATCTACACCGTTGAACATCGCCACCGTGTCAAAGCGTGTTTCGCTTTGGATCGCGGCATAAAGACCTTTGATATCCGCCGTGATGCGACAATCCGACATCGCAAGGCCCACACCGTTCATCTTGTGCAAACGCAGACCGACGAAACAGTTGTGCAGATGCATCGAGCTGAACTGTGCGTTGGCGGCGCCCGAGGGGGAATCCACCACCGCAAAACCGGTGTGACAGTATTCAATATGAACGTTATACACGTATTCCCAGTCGGAACGCGCCATCAAGACACCCGTCACGTGATTGAGCATATGCCCGCGCAACCCGCGCTGTGCGCGGTCGCTGAGCGGCTTGCTTTCGGGCGTGAGGGTGAACTCTGCCCAGTATTTCGGGCCGATATACAGATCTTGCAGACGGCCGATATCGGTGGTGCGATCCATAAAGAATCCCACGTTTACGGGGGTGATGTATACGTTTTTAAGGGTGTGTAATTCGTTCCCTTCCGGCCCGCACTGGCCGCCGCGCCACGGGTTGACCAACGTAACGTTTTCGAGTGTGATGCTGTCGGTGCTGTGTTGGTTGCGCTGACGGAAGGTGGGAGAGTAGGGAAAGCGCGCCGTAAGGTTTTGCTCGGGATAGAACACGTAGAGGTTTTTCAAACCCGAACATGCGTGCATAGTGATCTGCTCTTGTCCATCGGGGTCGTTTTTACCGTAGTACGCGCAAAGAATGGTGCCGCGACCTTGGTTGGGGGCGGCGTTCGGCACCCATTCGCCGCGCAGTGTGACGGCAGGCGGGATGGATAAGTTGCTGTGTAATGCGTACCGTCCTTCGGGCAGATACACCGTGCCGCCGCCGATCTCATGGCAGTGGTCAAGCGCCTCCTGAATGGCGGGAGCGGCATCTTCGGCACCGGTGGGATCGGGTGCGTAATCTTGGGCGTTGACGGCCACGATACACAGATCGCCCGTGTCAAAGACAGGTTCTAAAATATACGGACATTTACTTACATTGCTCATAACGAACAGCCTCCTTTAGTGCCGGAGAGGCATACTTTTGCGCGCTTCCCTGCGCGAGGTTAGCGTACCACAGTCTGCTATGAAAAGTCAATAGAAAACGCAAAAAAACAAACATATTTTTTGGCAAATTGCAAAGGCTGATCTCTCGTCGGAAGATACTAATGGCACAAAGGCAGGGCGAGCGGCGATGGGTTTACGTTTTATCTTCATAATTTTAGTTTTTTAGCCGTTTTTTAGAAAAGAAGGTATTGCAACGACACGGTTTTTATGGTATCCTGTAAAGAGGAATATTGTGGAATGAGGGAGGTTATTGCCTATGCCTTGTTGTTTGGCAATTGATATCGGTGCTTCCAGCGGACGTCATTTGTTAGGGGAACTCAAAGACGGCCGTTTGGTGACCGAAGAGATCTACCGTTTTGAAAACGGTATGCAACCGCAGGACGGTATGCTGACGTGGGATATCGATGCCTTGTTTAAAAACGTGGTGGCGGGTATTGCCCGTTGCAAAGAACTCGGGAAGATCCCCGATTCGATGGCGATCGATACGTGGGGTGTGGACTACGTGCTGCTGGATGCTGCGGGCAACGAGATCCGCCCGTGTATGGCGTATCGTGACAGCCGCACGGCGGGTGTGCCCGCCGAAGTGTTCGAGATCGTGAGCCGTGAGGAGTTGTATTCCAAGACGGGTATTCAACAGCAGGATTTCAACACGGTGTATCAGCTCTACTGCGATAAAAAGAGTGGAAAGCTCGACGGTGCCGCGCACTTCTTGATGATGCCCGATTATTTGGCATACAAACTGACGGGTGTGCGCCGTAACGAGTATACCAACGCGACCACCACCAATCTTTTGAACGCCGAGACCAAGCAGTGGGATGCCGATATTTTGAATAAACTGGGGATCCCGACCGCGATCTTTGAAACCCCGTCCGTTCCCGGTACGGTGGTGGGGGGCTTCCTGCCCGAGATTCAAGCCGAAGTCGGGTTTGACTGCACGGTGCGTTTGTGCCCGTCGCACGATACCGCATCGGCAGTGGCGGCGTGCCCCATCGATGAAAAGAGCGTCTTTATCTCCTCGGGCACGTGGAGTCTGGTGGGGACGGAAAACCTTTACCCCGTGACCACTCCGGCGGCGATGGATGCGAACCTCGCCAACGAAGGCGGCATTGAATACCGTTTCCGTTTCCTCAAGAACATTATGGGTATGTGGCTGTTCCAGAACATTCGCCGTGATTTGGATAAGAAATACACCTACGACGAAATGATGGAAATGGCGATGGCGAGTAACTTTACCGAGACCATCGATCCGACCGACGAAGCGTTCTTGGCGCCCGAGAATATGATCGAAGCCATCCGTACCTATTTGGGAAGGCCCGAACTGCCGCTCGGCGACGTGCTGAGTTGCGTTTATCACTCGCTTGCGGCGAGTTACAAAAAGACTGTGGAAGAGATCGAGCGGGTGGCCGGTAAAACGGTGGATAAGATCGCGATCGTGGGCGGCGGTTGTAAAGACCGTTATCTCAACCGCTTGACTAAAGAGTACACCGACCGCCGCGTGACGGCAGGCCCCGTGGAGGGGACCGCCACCGGCAACATCCTCTCGCAGATGATGGCGATGGATGAAACGCTTACCTTGCAAGATGCACGGAACATTGTGGTCCGTACCTTGGATATTCAAGAAGTTTGAAAGGAGTTTTTGTTATGAGCAGATACATGGAAGCTATGAAGATGTACGAAGCGTTGGGCGTGGATACCGAAGCGGCGCTGAACACCTTGAAAGACATCACCGTGTCGGTGCATTGCTGGCAGGGGGACGACGTGGTTGGTTTCGACAGCAAGGAGGCGCTGTCGGGCGGTATTCAGACCACCGGCAACTATCCCGGCAAGGCAACCACTCCCGCCGAGCTGATGGCCGACTTTGACAAGGCACTGTCACTGATGCCCGGCAAAAAGAAACTCAACCTGCACGCGAGTTATGCGATCTTTGAGGACGGCGAGTATGCCGACCGTGATAAGATCGAGCCGAAGCACTTTGCCAAGTGGGTCGCGTTCGCAAAAGAGCGCGGTATGGGTCTCGATTTCAATCCCACCTATTTCTCTCACCCGATGGTGAAGGACGGCTTGACCCTGTCCTCCCCCGATGAGGAAGTGCGCGCGTTCTGGGTGGAACACGGCCGTGCGTGCATCCGCATTGCGGAATACTTTGCGGAAGAAACGGGCGTTCCGACCGTTATGAACATCTGGATTCCCGACGGTTACAAAGATATCCCCGGCGATCGCTTGGGCCCGCGTGCGCGCTTTAAGAAGTCGCTCGACGAGATCCTTTCGATTCCCTACGACAAGTCGAAGGTGTACATTACGCTGGAATCCAAAGTGTTCGGTATCGGTGTGGAATCCTACACCGTCGGTTCGGCAGAGTTCACCCTGTCCTACTCCACCGCGAACGGGCTTACCCCGTTGATGGATAACGGCCACTATCATCCCACCGAAGTGGTGTCGGATAAGATCTCCTCGTTGCTTTTGTTCAATGAGAAGATCGCCCTGCACGTGACACGTCCCGTGCGTTGGGATTCCGACCACGTGGTGCTGTTTGATGATGAGACCCGTGAGATCGCAAAAGAGATCGTGCGTAACGATGCACTGGATCGCGTGTTTATTGCAACCGACTATTTCGATGCATCCATCAACCGTGTGTCGGCGTGGGTGACGGGCGTGCGTAACGTGTCTAAGGCGTTGCTGTTTGCGTTGCTGCAGCCGAACGCCAAACTGAAGGCGTTGCAGGAAGCGGGCAATATGACCGAACTGATGGTGTTGCAGGAAGAATTGAAGACCGCACCGTTCGGCGACGTGTGGGATGAGTTCCTGCGCCGTGAGGGTGTGCCGGCGGATTACATCACCGCTGTGCGCGACTACGAAAAAACTGTGTTGGAGGCAAGAGCATGAAAGACATTTTGACCGCTCCTTTTGTGGAGGAAATGAAACGGACCACCGCGAATATGTACCGTCAGGGCTGGGACGAGCGTAACGGCGGCAACATCAGTTATATGCTGGAAGAAGCCGAAGTGGCGGAATACTTGGATCTGAACAACGTGATCCGCACCATCCCCACCGGCTTTGATGCTACCGACCTTATCGGCAAGATCTTCATCGTGACCGGTACGGGCAAGTATTTCAAGAACGTGGAAGTGGATCCCGAGACCAATCTCGGTATCATCCGTATTGCCAAAGACGGCACCACGGCGGAACTGCTGTGGGGTTACAAGGACGGCGGCCGCTTCACCAGCGAACTGCCCGCTCACTTGATGAGCCATATGGTGCGTTTGAAGAAGGATCCGAACCACCGCGTGGTGATGCACACTCACCCGACCTACACCCTCGCGATGACCCATATTCACGAGTTGGACGATAAGAAGTTCACCCACACCATTTGGGAAATGTGCACCGAGTGCATCGTGGTGTTCCCCGACGGTATCGGCGTGCTGCCGTGGATGGTCTGCGGTAACAACGAGATCGGTGAAGCCACCGCGAAGAAGATGGAAGAATACCGCTTGGTGGTCTGGGGCTTGCACGGCATCTACGGCGCCGGCAAGGATATGGACGAGACCTTCGGCTTGATCGAAACGGTGGAAAAGGCGGCTCAGCTGTATATGCTGACGGCACATATGCCGCACGTCAACACCATTCTGGATCCCGAACTCAAGGCGGTTGCCGATGCGTTCGGCCTTGACTATCGCAAGGATTTTCTGAACCTGTAACAGAATAAACGCAAGGCACACCTCCCCAACGGAGCGTGTGCCTTATGTTTTAAAAAGGAGTGAGTACTGTGAAATTTTTGATCGTCGTGGATAAGGCTGGCGAGAGTTGAACCCCTTTGCGGTTTCGCTCGCCGCCTTTCCCGTGCGGCTTTGCGCTCATTTTTGCAAGGCGACAGCCTTGCGGCAAATTCACGCTTTCCCGCACAAATAAATTCGGCGGCAGAAACTCTCCGACCTGCAAAAATAAAAATTTTCGTGTGAGAGGAAGCCGACAAAACGCAGGAATACTCCCGTATTTCTAGTTTTGAGGCAAACTATCACCGAAAATTTTCTTTTGCAGGCGCAAAGAGTTCGACTCTCGCCAGCTTAAGCAGAGGAGTCACATCCGAACCCGATTTTAACGGGCCGATTTCCCCCTCGGCTTTGTCAAAATACTCGTAAATCCGCAAGGATTTACTGCGTTTTTTCCTTGCCGATGTAAAAATCGGCTCCGTTCAAATTCTTCGACCTAAAACGAGTAGAATTTCGTGCAATTTTTGGTGCGGAGAAGGTGGTGAGGCTGTCGCCTGCCACCGCCGACAAGCCGAAAAGCGTCGGAATTCTACCGGTTTAGGCGTGTTCGGATGTGCCTTCTCTGCTTATGCAAGAGGATTTTGTGCGCGGAGCGCTCGGTAGTGCGGCGGCGGAGGCAATCGTGCCCTGCGTGGTCGAAAAGGTGAGGAATTTCGACGGCACCTGCTCGGCCGGTGTGAGCGAGGAAAGCCACCGCACCGCACTCCAAGCAATGCGTGCGGTGCAGATCGAAGTTATCGAATAATCTTTACAAACTCTACACCATCTGGTATAATCAACTTGACTGAAATTCGGAAAGTTGGTAATATCAGATGGCGTATCGTTTGGATAAACACGCAAAAAAGAGTGCGTATATACAGTTGTATGAACAGTTGCGGCGGGATATCACCGCGGGGGTGTACCCTTACGGTAAAAAGATGCCTTCCAAACGTCTGCTTTCGGAGGAGGCGGGGGTCAGCGTGGTGACGGCGGAACACGCCTATGCACTGCTTTCGGAGGAAGGATACATCGAAGCACGTGAGCGCAGTGGGTATTTCGTCATTTACCGTGCAGACGATTTTTTGCCGATGCGTGCGGTGACGCCCTTTGCGGCAGTGACTCCGACCGTGCATAAGACGACGGCATTTCCCTTTTCGGTGCTGGCACGTACCATGCGGCGGGTGCTCGCCGAACGAGGTGAGGATATATTGGTGAAATCCCCGAACCACGGTTGTGCCGAACTGCGGGCGGCGGTGGCGGAGTATCTCCAGCGGCGGCACGGTATGGCGGTCACGCCGCGACAGATCATCATCGGCTCGGGTGCGGAGTATCTTTACAGTTTGCTGTGCCAAATGTTTCGCGGGTGCACGTTTGCACTGGAAGACCCGTCCTATGATAAGATTCGGCGGGTATATGAGGCGAGCGGTATTCCTTGCGACCTGCTTCGTATGGAGGCGGACGGTATTGCTTCGGTCGCGCTGGCCGAAACGGCGGCGGGGGTTCTTCACGTGACCCCGTTTAACAGTTACCCCAGCGGGGTAACGGCAAGCGCTTCCAAACGGGCGGAATATCTGCGATGGGCCGAACGGCGCGACGGCTATATCGTGGAGGATAACTACGATTCCGAACTCACCGTTTCCACCAAGAATGAAGACCCGCTGTTTTCGCTGTGCACCACCGACCGCGTGATCTATCTGAACACCTTCTCTCGCACGGTCGCACCGGCGATGCGTGTGGGATATATGGTGTTGCCGTCCTCTTTGCTATCGCGGTTTGAGGAGGCGGTGGGGTTTTATTCCTGCACGGTGCCGGTATTTGAACAGTATGTGTTGGCACAACTCATAAATAGCGGCGATTTTGAACGTCACATTCACCGTGTGCGCCGCGCACGGCGGCGAGAACTGGTCATATAAAAATATATCATTCTGAACATTTACTTATTACCAAAAAAGGCGTATAGTGGCGTACAAAGGATGTGAGTGTTATGGATTATAAGAGAGTATTAACGGTGCAGGATATCTCCTGTGTGGGGCAGTGTTCGCTCACGGTGGCGTTGCCTATCATTTCGGCGTGCGGGGTGGAAACCTGCGTTCTGCCGTCGGCGGTGCTGTCCACCCATACGGCGGGATTCAGCGGGTTTACCTTCCGCGATCTGACGGAGGATATGCCGGCTATTGCCGCCCATTGGCAAAAAGAAAACATCGCGTTTGACGCCATCTACACGGGGTATCTCGGCAGTACCGAGCAGATCGACTATGTAAAAGCGCTGTTCGATACCGTGCTGAAAGCAGGCGGTGTGCGGGTGGTAGACCCTGCGATGGCGGATAACGGAAAGCTCTATCCGTTGTTTGATATGGCATTTGTTGAGGCAATGAAGGGCTTGTGCGGTATGGCGGACGTGGTAGTGCCGAACCTCACCGAAGCCTGTTTCTTGACCGATACCCCGTATACCGAGCAGTATGACCGTGCATTCATTGATACGTTGGTTCAAAAACTGCACGCACTGGGGGCCGCAACGGTGGTGTTCACGGGCGTGTCGTTCGCCGAAGGGAGCACGGGTGTGTTGGTGAGTGAAAACGGTGTGTCGCATTACTACGAGCATCCGAAACGCCAAAACAGTTGTCACGGCACGGGGGACGTTTATGCCTCGGCGTTCGTGGGCTCACTGGTGCGCGGCAAAACGGCGGTGGACGCCGCCCGCATTGCGGCGGATTACACGGTGGCGTGCATCGATGCCACTGCCAAACTCGACAATCACTGGTACGGTGCGGCGTTTGAGCCGGTGTTGGGCGAATTGATCGATATGTTGAAATAAACAAAAGGTGCGCGAGAGAGACACTTCGTAGAGAAGTTGTCTCTCTCGGTTTTTATCCCTACAAAACAAATGACACTTTACACAAAGGTTGTGAAAGTGTCATAGTGGGTTATATACTTTGAGAAAGGTAATACCCGCCGAAAAATTAGATATTTAGTTTTTCGGCTCGTTATGTGAAGTTTTTGCTTAAGCAAAAGTGAAGTTGCTCGTTTTACTCGCAGTGCAGTATGGACTTTCGCCCAAGTGAAGTTAAGTTTGCCCACTTCGTCGTAGGCGAAACTTCACTGTCCGGAGGACAACTTCACTATCGAAGATAACTTCACTTGCCCAAAAGGGCAAACTTAGTTGAGGCGTACTTCCTTACGGAGTGCGCCTCGATGGCGCACCTTTTGTTTTTGCGAAAAAATGTCTTTACAAATGCGATGGTTTTCGGTATACTATTATAGATAATGATGTTAGTGCAAAGGAGCATACTATGCTGGCATTTGAAGAGTTGACGTTAAAGCTGGAAGGTCTGTGGCCGGAAATCGACGATCTGCAACACGCGATCGGTCTTCGCCAGATGCGTACCGAGGCGGAAGAATTGGATATGCGTGCGGCAGAGGACGGCTTTTGGGATAATATGGAACGTGCACAGGAAGTGACGCAGCGTGCGGCACGACTGAAGGGGAAGATCGAGGCCTATGAAACGTTGGTGGCCTCGTATCACGATACCATTACGTTGATCGAACTGGCAAACGAAGAAGAGGACGAGTCGCTTTTGGAGGAATGTGCGGCGGCGGTGGACGGCATTGCCGCTTCACTGGAACAACAGCGTCTGGCCACCCTGCTTACGGGCGAATATGACAGCCGCAATGCGATCTTGTCTTTCCACGCGGGCGCCGGCGGCACCGAAGCACAGGATTGGGCTTCGATGTTGTACCGTATGTATACCCACTGGGCGGAAAGCCACGGTTACAATTACAAACTGCTCGATTATGTGGACGGCGATCCGGCCGGTCTTAAGAGCGCGAGCATTATGATCGAAGGCGAAAACGTTTATGGTTTCTTGAAAGGTGAGGCAGGTGTGCACCGTTTGGTGCGTGTATCGCCGTTTGATGCTTCGGGGCGTCGCCACACCTCTTTTGCGGCGGTGGAAGTGATGCCGGAACTTGACGATACCATTCAGGTGGATATCCGCCCCGAGGACGTGAAGATGGACGTGTTCCGTTCGTCCGGCGCCGGCGGTCAGCACATCAACAAGACGTCGTCTGCCGTGCGTTTGACACACATTCCCACCGGTATCGTGGTGGCGTGTCAGACCGAACGCAGTCAGTTCCAAAACCGCGATACGGCAATGAATATGTTGAAAGCAAAATTGCTCGAGATCAAAGAGCGCGAGCATTTGGATAAGATCGACGATATCAAAGGAACGCAGGCCCAGATCGAGTGGGGCAGCCAGATCCGTTCCTACGTCTTTATGCCGTATACCATGGCGAAAGACCACCGCACGGGCTTTGAAATGGGCAATATCAACGCGGTGATGGACGGAGACTTGGATGGGTTCGTCAACGCCTATTTGAAAGCATCTGCCAACGGCACGCTCGGTTATAAGGAATAATGAGAGAAGCGGAAGATCATCGGATCTTCCGCTTCTTATTTCGTTGTATTGCGTTCGATAAAGCGGGAGGACACGCACCGATGGCGCGGGGTCACCCGCTTTTGTTGCAGGTCGGCTATTACGTCGCGTACCACCTCTTGAAATACGTCGCCGTAGTCAAACGATACCGCCGATACACCGTCGTGTACCCAACGGGAGGCGTAACTGTTATTGATAGCGATCACTTCGGTATCGTGCGGGATCACCACGCCGTGATCGGTCAAGTGCGCGATCAAACCGTAAGCGATCTCGTCATAGGTGCAGATGATGAGGTCGGGCAACGAGGGCCGTTTCAGCAACTGTGCGGCGGCATCCGCACCCGCTTGGTCGTATCGTCCGCGGCCGATGATCTCATCGCACGGAAGCCACGACTGTATCTGTCGGCGATAATTGCGGGTGAGTTGTTCCCCCGCAACGACAGTGGAGATGCCGTCGTATTTATCGCGAATGGCAGACAGCGCGCTGTCGAGATCGATGTGGACGGTGGAACACGTGGGGGAGGCTTGTTCACTAAAGACGACCACAGGGACGGTGGCGGTAAAGTTGCGTAACTCTGCCAGCGAGAGCACCGCATCGATGCGCGGATCGTCCACACACGCCCGTGCGATCGCGTGCACCTCCTCTTGGTCGAAACCGGTGTTGTAAATAACGGTGTTGCATCCGGCATTCTTGACAGCCGCTGCGATTTCCTGCACCGCCGCGGAATAACGCGGACTGATCACTTCGGGGCAAAGCACGGCGAACGTCCACCCGTTGGGACGGTGATTTTCCGCGGTCACTTTCTTTTTTTCATGAAAATAGCCCAGTGCTTGTGCCGCTTCCACTACACGCAGACGTGTGGATTCCGACACGTCGAAGGAGTTTCGCAACGCTTTGGAGGCAGTGGAGACCGATACGTTGGCGCGCTTGGCGACGTCTTTTAAGGTCATACGGTCACCGCCTTTTGATTGCGGATCATACCGAAATAGAGGAATGCCGCCACCGCCAGCGTGAGTATCAACGCCAGCGCGGAGGTGACCTGTTGGGCGTAAACGGTCATTCCGAGAAAGCCGTTGGCGTTCCCTTGAATATACGTGATCAAGGGACTGACCGCCAGAGCGGCGAAGAAGCCGCCGAGCCCATATACCGTGCGCTGCAGGGCCAGTGCTTCGCTGCGTAGATCGTTCGGTGCATAATCGAACACAAGATTAATAAGCGCACTGTTGATGCCCGCGTTGGCCACGGCGCACAGCACGGTATACACCGTGAACAGCACGTAACCGTTTTGCGGCACGGTGAACATCATCACACCGAAACTGCCGCCCATCAACAGCATACACAACAGCATCATATCGGCAAACGAGTGACGGTCGGCAAAGCGCCCCATACCGCGAGAGAAAAGGGCACGCACCACCGAACTGATCACGCCGAGTATCGCCACGAAGGAGAGGGAAAACCCGAGTTCGTTGATCTGATAGGTCGCATAAAACGGGGTGGCGCAATGGGTGGCGACGTTCCACAGCACGCCTACGGCCACCGCTTTTATGTACAAACGGTTTTTGAGCAAGGTGCGAACTTTCGGCCCGAACGCGGTGGCATCCGCGGCATCCTCCTGCGGCTTTTCTTTGGAAAATACAAAGGTAAGGGTGTGGCCGACCATCAGCGCAAACAGGGTGATACCGCACACGATAAACCCGCCGCGCAGGTTGCCTGCCGCTTCAAACCGATCCATAACATTTCCCATCACGGTGGTGAATATCATACCGCCTATGAGCGAGATGATCTCCTTATTAGCGGTGAACACACCGCGTTTGCGGTCATCCACCAGCGACATATACCAACCGATCTTGGGGGAGTTGAACATCTGGTGGATAATGTTTGCGGCCATCATGCACACCATAAACACCACCGTTTTTCCGCCGGAAGAAAGCGGCACGAAAGGGGTGAGATAGATGGCGGCAAAGAGCAGTTCGTTGATGACGGAAGCGGTGATCACCATACGTTTCACGCCGCTTTTACGGCTCAAAAAGATGGAGAGCATTTGAAAACTGCATCCCAGTGACACAAAGGCGGTGATAACACCCGTGAGGCTGTCCGAAATGCCGAGATGGGTGGACACCTTAGCCAAAAATGCGCCGCTGACCAACAAAGAGACGAAATATTCCAGCGCCGCTTCAATGATGTACAGCGTGCGGCTGGTCTTATAAATATCGCGCGTGCAGGAAGGCACCGCCTTGTGGCGGCGACGGTACTGCAAATAATGGTAATATGCGCGGATGCGATGCATCCAAACCACTCCCTTCCGAGGGTACAGCATACCACAAATATCGTGCGGTTGCAATCCCGAGAGTATCGAAATTTTTTCGAAATAAAACAAAAAATATCATATCCCGACTTCTTAATGAGAAGGCGGGATATGATACTTTCAGATGATCTTACATCGGATCGTAAGTGGAATCGGGACGCTTGTTGAGAAGCACCGTCAGGTTACCGTTACGCGTGCGGATCTCATCGATCATGGCTTTCTCGTCCGCGCCCTGCTTCAAAGTGATGTCATACATCAATTCAAAGAAGGAACCGAGTTCGATAGTCTTCACACGCGCCAGCGTTGCACGGCGGGTGTAGGTCTTTAAAACGTCTTCAAAAGTCTTATCCCAGCACATATTCTCGGGCACGGTGATCTTCAGCTTGCAACGCGAGCGGGTGGTCTGACGGGTGAGGCCGATCAGATACGCCACCACCAAGAAGATCACGAACACACCGGTTGCCGCCGCGGCATAGGCGAGCAACTTGGAACCGCCTGCCAGACCGATCGCCATCGTGAACACCACACAGGCGAGATCTTTCGGGTCGGCGGCGATGCTGCGAAAACGCACCATGGTAAAGATACCGGCCATACTGAGCACACCGATGAAACTGTCGCGCGTGAGGTAGACGAGCATCGCGATGATACCCGGCAACAAAGCGATGGCGATCATAAAATTCCACGAAAGCGGTTCATCCCGTTTGGTGAACCCATACACGGCGGCGGCTACACCGCCGAACAGGCAACAGAACACCGCGATCACAATAAAAGCCAAGAACGGGTGGGATGCCACGGCACTGGATTGTCCCGTCACCAACATATTGGCAAGCGCATCGGCCGATGAGGTGGGGGATGTGGCAAACAGTTCAGCGATCAGATCAAACAACATAATGGGTACCTCCTAATCATTTCGGGATATACATTCCGTGGGCGTAGTTATTGTGCAAAAACTGGCGGTATTCGTTGCCGTATTTGGAATAGCTGATACGGGAAAGCTGCAATTTTGAAAAGGTGTCTGCCAGCCATAGGGGATAGGCAGTACTGACCTTCACTTCCATAATGTATTTCTCCCGCGGGAGAATGTAAGCGCCGTAGGTCTCGTGGTCGAAATCCAGTTCGGTACGGCGCGCGCGCAGGTTGTAATCGAAGGTGATACGCAGATCATCGTCCTGCGGGAGGAAAAAGGCTTGGCGGTCGTAAAACAACGCCACTTTCGGCGTGGGGTCCTTTTGATCGAGTATGTATTGGATCTCCCCGTTGATCTGGCGGTTCGTTTCCGACGTATCGGGAGATTCGTGCGTTTCAATAAAAGTCATGGCAGAATCAAAATCCGTCTTGACCCGCCGCTTGTTTACGCGGCGGTTGATCTTCTTCTTGATTTCAAAAAACAGGGCGGATTGATTGCCCGTCTCACCGTAACAACGCAGACGAAGTTTTTCCTTGTATCGCGGTTTTTGCAAAGAATCGCGGATGAACCAATCGTCCTCGGTGTCAAGATACAGATTGTTGACCAGATAAAATCCGTCGCCCGTGCTGTATTTATCCGGCACCATATACTCATACAGTTGTTCGCGCACACGGCGATAGGTATCTTCATCCAGCAGATACTTCTTTTCGAACCGGTTGAAAACCTGTCCCATAGTACCGTCCTTTCTTACAGGGTGGAATAGAAAGCGTTCAACGCCGTTTTGCGTTCGGCCAGATAATTCTTCAAATAGGCAACCTGTTTATCGTAGGTGTCTGCCTTGGCAACGGCCGCGGGTTGCCCCGTGAGCGCCGTGCCGAGGATCTTCCAACGAGTGAAGTTGAGGGCGGCGGCGTTCTTTAATGAGGCGGCGGTATCATCGATCACCTTGTTGATACCGTCGGTCACGCCTTTCATCGCCGCCCAACGGGTGCGAAGCACGGCTTTGGCTTCGGGCATCTTAAACAGATAGGAGAACCAACCGTCTTTGCTGTCGAACAACGGATGTGCCGTGGCGGAGGCGGTTTCGTTATGGTTGCCCGCACAGTTGTCCAAGTCCCACAGCGGACCGAGTTTCAACTTGCCGCCCACGTCGATGTACATATAGACACTGCTTTCCATAGCCGTGTCGGTATTGTTTAAATACTCCATAATGAGATACCAATTGACAAAGGATTCCACGTCCATCCATTTGGATACGGTGGTCCAATCGCCTGTTTTTAAGGCGTTTGCGGCGGTTTCCACCACCAGTGCAATGTAGGTTACGTGTTCGGCGGTGAGGTTTTTGGCGTTGGTGGTACGCACCGTCAGCCAGTGGCCGCCGAGCGCTTCGGAATAGAAGAACACTTCGTTGGTGGCGGCATCGTAAAAGCCTTTGCCGAGCACTGTCCACTTCTTGCGGTCGGCTTCGGTGGTGTTGTTGTACAAGTGCTTGTCAAACTCCAACAGATACCCCATCTGGTTTACGGGAACGGCAGGGGAAACGTAGTCGGTGATATCCACGCGGGCGGGTTCCACTTCGATCTTTTCCACCAGTGCATAGACACCTTGGTACTGTCCGTTCAGCCACAGGTCCACAAAGGCGGAACCCATCGTGAATTCCAACCCCATATTCTTGCTCAAATATTCGCCCAAACGATACCGCATCAACGTGCGGTCGGCGTGCAGAGCGAGCAGGACGTAGTTTTTGCTTTCCCGCAGGCCAAGCAGTGAATACTTGGTGTCAAAACGCAGGGTGTAACCCTTCTTATCATACGTCCACGTGGTGTTACCACGGCCTTTGACCGAGCAATCCGCGCCTTTAACGGTGGATTTGGCATCGCCGACCGAGAAGTTGGCGGCTTTGTAGTCCACCGTGTTGTTGATGGCGGAGTAACCCGAAGTGGAAAGGGTGAAGGAGGGCAGGCCGCTTCCGATCTTTTCAATGTGGACCGTGACGGTGCGGGTGGAGCCGTTGTTGGCCTTCAACGTCAGCGTGACGTCTTTCGACAGATCCATCACGGTGGAACGCGAGGTCAGCACCGCGCCGTTATACAGCACGCTGTGACCGTAATATGTGAAGTTGGGTTTCAACGCCGCAAGATTGGCGTTGGCGGGGAGCAGTGCGGTGATGCGGTCCTCCGTTACGTGGCACGCCACGTTAAACGGCAGGTCTTTGTTATCCGATGTGGTAAACAAGAACCGCCCGAACTGCTTGGTGTCGGCTTTAACGGTTACCGCTTTGTCTTGCGGGGCGCGTGCCAACGTGGCAAAGGACGTGCCCGCTTCGG
This sequence comes from Oscillospiraceae bacterium, assembly GCA_015065865.1. Lineage (GTDB taxonomy): Bacteria > Bacillota > Clostridia > Oscillospirales > Acutalibacteraceae > SIG588. The sequence goes on from SVPM01000008.1 coordinate 33,907, forward strand.
CCGAGGAGGGCAGGATACCTGCAGGGGTGGCGGGGGTATCGGTAACGCCGCCCGCCGCGGTGGTCGGTCTGCTCGTCGGAGTGCCGTTCCCGACCGCAGTGGTGCCGCCGCCCGACGGCGTGTTGCCGCTGTGAGAGGGATCGGAACCCGAACCGCTTGCCGTGGTAGACCCGTTTTGGGTAACGGTATTTCCGTTTGCATCGGTCACGACCGTACCGTCCGCCGTGGTAGTCTCACCTATCGCGCTCGTCACGGCGGCGCCGTTTGCATCGGTGACGACCGACTGTGTGGTGGTTGCTTGTTTCGCCGTCGTGGTATTGGTGGGAAGATCGTTTCCCTGCGGTTTACAGCCGCCGAGCAGCGTCAGCACACAGGCGGCAACAGCGCATAACGCCGTCAATCGAGAAAACACGGCAACACCCCCAAAAAATCACAAAATACACATAAGTATCTTATCATAGAACACATGCCTTGTCAACATTTGCTTATACGCATATAGCGTGCCGACCTAAACAAAAAAACGGTCGGCAGATGCCGACCGATCTTCTCAGACACGAAATATACGCGCCAAGCGGGGGTGTACTGCTAGCATATACCATTCCCACAAACGGGAAAGGCATAGGTCGTAGAGCAGGAAGGTGACGTTGCCGAGTGCCAACAGTACGAGCGGCATATTTACTCCGAACAGTTCAAACGAATTGTCTTCCAACCCAAACAGGTGAAGCATCAGCCAGTAGGCCACTACCACCGTGGCGTTGAACAGCAAAAATTTCAACGGCCACGTTATCACGGGCGGCAGAGGGTCGAGCGACAGTTTCAAGAGGGGATAATATCCCAAAAATGCGACAAACAGCACTTTTGCTTCCATTGAGGGGGTAAGCAACAAGTTCAATATTGCGATCGCCGCAAAAGCGAGCCATCCCCACCGCCGTCCGGTTTCGATCGCCACGGGTACAAGCAATAATCCTGCCACAGCGGGAAGGGCAAAGGTGGCGTAAGGGAACACGGTGCCGAGCAGACACACTACTGCAAGTGACCCGAACACACCGCCGAGCGCTACTTTTCCACTGGTTTTCATGCGATTCCCTCCATCAGCAACAGTGAATGAGGTCGCCGCCCATACATTCACAGCAGCAATCCGCGCAGATAAGGGTGTTGCACACATCGCAAGCCGAGCAACCGCCGCCGACGGGCGTGGTGGTATAGGTGCCGGTCTGGCGTCCGCGTGACATTTGATTGAACGCCGCGCGGTATTCCGCGTTGGTCGGGTCCATACGGCAGGCGGTGGAGAAATGACGGAACGCATCCTCCAGCCAGCCGCGTTTATACAACACACTGCCTTTTAAGAAATGCCATTCCGCATCGCGCGTGACGGCAGGAATACCGTTTAAGAGGGTGTCGGCATCTTCGATGCGTCCCTCACTCACCATGCGGCGGATATCGGCATAGCGACCGCCGTGGCTGTAGTTGTTGCCGGCGCGGCCGCCCTCTTTACGCATACGCACGATGGTGTCGTAGGCTTCGTTGATCTCTTGCATTTTTTCTTGTGCAAGATCCGAAAGCGGATTGTCGCCGAATTGGTCGGGATGATATTTGCGCGCCATTTCACGGTAGGCGGCTTTGACTTGGTCATCGGTGGCGTCGGGCGAAATGCCGAGCACTTTATACGGATCGGTCATATTGTGTTACCTTTCTTCGCCGTTTGGCGGCGCGGTCACCCGCGCGATGGCGGCGGGCATACCGTATTGTAGGATGTTTTGTAATATAGCGTCGAATTGGTGACGGGTGAGCAGATGCCACGCAGTCAAGCATTCCGCAAGCGAGGAGTTGAGCGCTTCGCGCATACGGACGTTGGGCTTTTTGCCGTTTTCATCCGCGGGGAAGGGGTTAAATCCGCCGTTGCGGCGGTCATCCTCCCAGTCGTCGGCAGCATCCGCGAAATAGATCCACCGCCCGAGGCAGTAACCGAAGCGGGCGCGTGCATCACGTTCTTCTCCTGCGGCTGTGTCGCGCACGGTCAACGCCGCCATCAAAGTGGCGGTGGGGTGCGCCGCCGCATCGGGGGAGGCATTTTCCCGTTCGGCTGTTTGCTGTGCCGCGTAATACCCCGCCATACTTTCCGCAACCGCGGGATTCAGCCGCGCGGCACGCCGCTTCAGCGGTGCGACGAGCCACAGCAACGGACGACGGCTCAACCGCTTTAAAAATCGCCCGTCGGTCACGTCGTCTTTCAACTTATAGTAAGAAAGCAGTACCGCCGCATCCGCTGCAAAGGCCAGCGCATCGTCACCGTGACAGCGGCGACACTTTTTCAGCGGGTTAAACGGGCAACGCCCCTTCGAAAAAGTGACGGGCGCGCAGGTCAGTGCCATGTGAAAGAGTGCCAGCACGGTGAAATCGTAATTGAGCAGGAAACGGGCGCCCACGCCGTAACGCTTGCCGAGTGCACGGCAAAGCGAGCAATACGCCCCACGGTAGTCTTCCCATTCACGTACCTTCAATTCGGGCTGAAATACCCTCACGTAACCAAACACACACTCACACCCTTCTTGACGGGATTATCATACTATACTTCCGTGAAAAGAGTATGAAAGAATTGTAAATTTAGCGGGGGGGACGTTTTAAGAGGTACAGTCGTGGCTGGAAAGAGCGTATGACAAATCAAACGAGGCTGTCGCACTTAACGCGACAGCCTCGCTATACTATATTTCGTTTAGATACCGTTCGATCGCACTCATGGCCGCGGCACCGTCGCCGGCGGCGGTGATGAGTTGGCGGCATTTTTTCGCACGGATGTCACCGGCTACGAAAATACCGGCAGTAGGGGAGATGCCATCCTCGTCTGCGACCAAAAACCCCTGCTCATCGCGGGGCAGATCGGCGAACAGAGCGTTGTTGGGTATCACGCCCACCGCCACGAACACGCCGTCTGCTGTCAAGTGGTTTTCCTTGCCGTCGGTGAGCAAAGAAAGGCCGCTCATACGGCTGTCGCCCACCACCTCTTGCACGGTGGTGTTCCAAACGGGGGTGATGTTTTCGGAAGCAAAAACTTGTTCTTGCAGTGCACGGGAGGCGCGCAGTGTGTTGCGGCGATGAATGAGATAGACCTGTTTGCATAGGCGCGAAAGATACAATGCATCCTCCACGGCGGTGTTGCCGCCGCCCACGACCGCTACCGTTTTGTCTTTGTAGAACCGTCCGTCGCAGGTGGCGCAATAACTGACGCCTTTCCCGCGATACAAGTCTTCTCCCTTTACACCCAGAGGGCGATGGGTAGCACCTGCGGCGATCAGCAGCGCGCGTGAATGCAACGTTTCGTTGGCGGTTTGTACCGCAAAACCGTTTTCGGTCTTTTCCCATGCGACTACATCGGCCGTGCGAATATCTGCCCCCAAGTCTTTCGCCTGCTCAGCGATCAAGTTCGAAAGGGTGATGCCATCCGTGTGCGGGACAGCAGGATAGTTTTCAATTTCGGGGGTCTCCAGTGCTTGTCCGCCGGGGAATGCACGTTCAAGCACCACGGCGTCCAAACGGGCGCGTGCGGCGTAAATGGCGGCGGTCATACCCGCCACACCGCCGCCGATGATGATAACATCCAACATAACGGTTACTCCTTTCTAAGCAAGGGGCGAAGATAGCGCCCCGTGTGTGATCTTTCGATTTCGGCGATCTCCTCGGGGGTGCCGACGGCGATCACTTCGCCGCCGCGACTGCCGCCCTCGGGACCGAGATCCACAATATAGTCGGCGGTTTTGATAACATCGAGATTGTGTTCGATCACCAGCACGGTGTTGCCGCCTTCCACCAAACGTTGCAACACGTCGATCAACTGGCGCACGTCGTCGGAATGCAGGCCCGTGGTGGGTTCATCCAGAATATATACCGTGCGCCCCGTGGCACGGCGGGCGAGTTCGGTGGCGAGTTTTACACGCTGTGCCTCGCCGCCCGAAAGGGTGGTGGCGGGCTGGCCGAGTTTGACGTAGCCGAGCCCCACGTCATACAGCGTTTGCAGTTTGCGTGCAATTTTCGGCAGGGGTGCGAAGAAACTGCACGCTTCTTCCACCGTCATATCCAGCACGTCAAAGATACTTTTGCCTTTATACAGCACCTCCAGCGTTTCACGGTTATAGCGTTTACCCTTGCACACCTCGCACGGCACGTAAATATCCGGCAGGAAGTGCATTTCGATCTTTACGATACCGTCCCCTTCACACGCTTCGCATCGTCCGCCTTTTACGTTAAAGGAGAAACGTCCTGCACCGTATCCGCGTGCTTTGGCATCGGGGGTGGAGGCAAACAGTTCACGGATATCGTTGAACACGCCCGTGTAGGTGGCGGGGTTGGAACGCGGGGTGCGCCCGATGGGCGCTTGATCGATGGCGATCACCTTATCCAGATGTTCCACCCCTTCCACTGCCCGATGTTTGCCGGGGAAGGTGTGGGCGCGGTTGAGTTTGCCGGCCAGTGTTTTGTATACTATCTCATTTACCAACGAGGATTTGCCCGAACCGGATACCCCCGTGATAAGGTTCAGTGCGCCGAGTTTAAAAGAAACGTCCACGTTTTTGAGGTTGTTTTCCGAGGCACCGCGCACAGTCAGCCGGTGGCCGTTGCCCGCACGCCGCGTGGCAGGCACGGGAATCGAGCGGCGACCGCTCAGATACTCACCTGTCAACGAACGGCGGCTCGCCATCAATTGCTTGGGAGTACCCGCAAACACCACCTCGCCGCCGTGCACCCCTGCACCCGGCCCGATGTCCACAATGTAGTCGGCGGCGCGCATGGTATCTTCATCGTGTTCCACCACGATGAGGGTGTTGCCGAGGTCGCGCAGACGGCGCAGTGTGGCGATCAGCTTTTCGTTATCGCGCTGATGAAGTCCGATGCTCGGTTCATCCAGAACATATAAAACACCGGTGAGGGAGGAACCGATCTGCGTTGCAAGGCGGATGCGCTGTGCCTCGCCGCCCGACAGCGTACCTGCCGCACGGGAAAGGGTGAGGTATTCCAATCCCACATTTTGCAGGAAACCCAAACGAGAACGGATCTCTTTCAGAATTTGATGGGCGATCATTTCCTCGCGCTCGGTCAAGTTCAACGCGTCCAGCGCTTTCAGTGCCTCTTCCACCGAAAGGTCGCAAAACTCCATAATATTGCGTCCGCCCACCGTTACGGCAAGCGACTCGGGCTTTAAACGTCCGCCGTGACAGCCGCCGCAGGGGGATTGGCTCATATAGGTTTCCAATTCTTCGCGCATCCAACTGCTTTTGGTTTCCAGATGGCGGCGGGAGAGATTGTTCAAAATACCTTCGAATTCGTGGTGATAGGTGCCGGTACCGTATTCGCCCGTGCGAATCATCTTGATGCGTTCGCCGCGACTGCCGTACATCAAAACATCCACCACGTCGTTCGAAAGATCGGCAAACGGTGTGTCCAGCGAAAAGCCGTAGTGCTCGGCCAGACCGTCGTAGTACATCCGCGTGATGGTGGCACCGGTGCGGTAATCCCATCCGCTGGCGCGGATCGCACCTTCCCGAATGGAGAGCGCACTGTCCCGAATGACCAAACGGGCATCCATCGCCATCTTCACACCCAAACCCGTGCACTGCGGGCAAGCGCCGAACGGATTGTTGAAGGAAAACATACGCGGTGTGAGTTCCTCCACGCTGATACCGTGTTCTGGGCAAGCATAATTCAGCGAAAAGGAAAGTTCCTCACCGCCCACGACGTCCACCGTAAGCAAACCGTCCGAAAGGCCGGTGGCGGTTTCGATGGAATCCGCCAGACGACGTGCCAGATCGGGTCGAATTACCAAACGGTCTACCACGATCTCAACGGTATGCTTTATATTTTTCTCGAGTTTGGTAAGTTCGGCGAGTTCTTTCAACTCGCCGTCCACACGGGCACGGACGTAACCGCTTTTGCGTGCCGACTCGAACTCTTTGGCGTATTCCCCTTTTTTGCCGCGTGCGATGGGAGCCAGCAGTTGAATACGCGTGCCTTCGGGCAGGGTCAACAAGCGATCCACGATCCGATCCACCGTTTGTTGGCGGATCTCCCGCCCGCAAACGGGACAATGCGGAATGCCGATGCGTGCGTACAACAGACGGAGATAATCGTAGATCTCGGTGACCGTCCCCACCGTGGAACGGGGGTTTTTAGAGGTGGTCTTTTGGTCGATGGAGATGGCGGGAGAGAGCCCGTCGATGGAATCCACGTCGGGTTTTTCCATCTGCCCCAAAAACATACGGGCGTAGGAGGACAGACTTTCGATATATCGCCGCTGGCCTTCGGCGTAGATCGTGTCGAATGCCAGCGAGGATTTGCCCGATCCCGAAAGTCCCGTGAACACCACCAGTTTATCCCGCGGGATGGTGAGGTCGATATCTTTTAGGTTGTGTACCCGCGCACCGCGGATGATGAGTTTATCGTTCATTATTTCACCTTTTTCAGTTCTTCGATCTTATCACGCAATTCCGCTGCCCGCTCGAATTCCAGCAGGGCGGCGGCGGCGCGCATCTCGCGGGTCAACTCGTCGATCAACCGGCGGCGCTCGGCGGCGTTTAGGCGGCGGAAAGCGGCGGGCTTGGTCTCCCGCTTTTCCTTGCCCGAAATGTCAATAACGTCGCGCACGTCTTTTTGGATGGTTTGCGGCACGATACCGTGAGCTTCATTGTATGCCTGCTGAATGGAACGGCGACGCTCGGTCTCCCGCAGAGCACGTTCCATTGAGGGGGTCACACTGTCGGCATACATAATGACTTCGCCGCCTGCGTTGCGTGCGGCACGGCCGATGGTTTGGATCAGTGAAGTTTCCGACCGCAAGAAGCCTTCCTTGTCGGCATCCAGAATTGCCACCAACGACACTTCGGGGATATCCAACCCTTCGCGTAACAAGTTGATGCCCACCAACACGTCAAATTCACCGAGACGAAGATCGCGGATGATCTCCATACGCTCCATCGTGTCAATGTCGTGGTGCATATAGCGCACCTTGACACCCGCGTTTTCAAGGAAAGCGGAAAGGTCTTCCGCCATTTTTTTGGTAAGGGTGGTGACGAGCGTGCGCTCTTTGCGTTCGACCCGTTGGTGGATCGCATCCAGCAGATCGTCGATCTGTCCGTCCACGGGGCGAACGCTCACCGCAGGATCCAAAAGCCCCGTGGGACGTATCACCTGTTCCGCCAACACGGCACTGCGTTCCCGTTCAAACTCGCCGGGGGTGGCGGAAACGAACACCGCTTGGTGTACGTGGTCATAAAATTCATCAAAATTCAAAGGGCGGTTATCAAATGCGCTCGGCAGGCGAAAGCCGAAGTCTACCAAGTTTTCCTTGCGCGCACGGTCGCCGCCGAACATACCGCGCACCTGCGGCAAGGTTACGTGCGATTCGTCCACAAACAGCAGAAAATCTTCGGGGAAATAGTCGAGCAGGGTATACGGTGTGGAACCGGCAGGGCGCCCCGACAACACACGGGAGTAGTTTTCCACCCCTTTGCAGATACCGATCTCACGCAGCATTTCCAGATCGTAACGGGTGCGCTGTAAAATGCGCTCCGCTTCAAGCAGTTTGCCTTCGGCGGTGAACTGAGCCACCCGTGTTTCCAGTTCGTCCTCGATATTCTTCAGGGCACCTTCCATTTTGTCGGGCGGCACAATGTAGTGAGAAGCGGGGTAGACGGCCGCGTGGGAAAGGGTGCGGATGGTTTCGCCCGTCAGTGGATGCACTTCTGAAATGCGGTCGATCTCGTCTCCGAAAAATTCCACGCGAATGACACTTTGATCCGCCCCCGAGGGAAAGAGCTCCACCACGTCGCCCCGCACGCGGAATTTGCCGCGAATGAAGTTGATGTCGTTGCGCTCATACTGCTGTTCCACCAAACGGGCAATGAGCTCGTCCCGTTCCATCGTCATTGAAGGACGCAGTGAGAGCACCATCTGCCGATAATCCGCCGGATCACCGAGCGAGTAGATGCAGGATACGCTCGCCACGATGATAACGTCCCGCCGCTCGGATAACGCCGAGGTGGCAGAGTGCCGCAGGCGGTCGATCTCATCGTTGATGGCCGAATCCTTTTCAATATACGTATCGGTCGAGGGGATATACGCCTCGGGTTGATAGTAGTCGTAGTAAGATACGAAATATTCTACCGCGTTTTCGGGGAAGAATTCTTTGAACTCCGAGCACAGCTGTGCCGCGAGAGTTTTATTGTGAGCGAGAACAAGTGTGGGACGGTTGACACGGGCGATGACGTTCGCCATCGTAAAGGTTTTGCCCGAACCGGTGACACCGAGCAAAGTCTGCTCGCGGTGGCCGTTTTCGATGCTTTGTACCAGTTGTTCGATCGCTTCGGGCTGGTCGCCCGTCGGCGCGTATTTTGACACCAATTTGAATGGATTCACCGGTTACCCCTCCCTTAGTTTAGAACGGATGTTCCTTGGAAAAATTGTACTATATATCCCTTAAAATGTCAACCGCTCGTGCCGTATTATTTTGGCTTGTAATGCGGTAAAAGATACCGTACATAAAAAAGGCAAGCGATCATTCGCTTGCCTTTTTATGCGGTTTATGCTGCGGGAAGTTTGTCGATCTTCTTCACCGCATATTGTAAGATCAAACGCGCATCGGTGGAATCGGTCTTGCTGTCGCCGTTCACGTCTGCCACCGTAAGATCCAGTTGATCCGCCGGAATCTTCATCACGGCGTATTGCAAGGTCAGACGCGCATCGGTGGAATCCACACGGCCGCTGTCATCCACGTCACCGAGAAGCGTTTTTTGCATCTCACGCACCGCCCCGCAGATGTTACAATCAGAGTCTAACGGATTGGAATATTTGTGGGTGTCGGTCGTTACGGTCAATGCTTCGCTTACCTCGCCTGCACCGAGCCATTCGGTTTCGTGATAGCGCTGGTAGAAGGTATACTCTGTTTCACAAAGCAGATTGGTGAAAACAGGAGATGTCTGCCAGTGGATGCCGTCACGGCTGTATTCCATTCCGGCAACGGCGGCCAGCGTTACGGTCGTGCTCGTTTTGGCGCTGAACACGGGCGTTTCGGCTTTCTCCTGTGCAAAGGAATAGTTGAAAACGATGGTAATATCGCCGAATCCGTTGTAGTGTTTGCTGACGTCACGCCAATGGTATTCGTCACCCTCGTAATAGATGGTTTCCAGCGCTTCAAATGCGGTGAAGTCGATCCAACTTAAGGATTCAATGCTGTCGTGCAGATACAGCGCGGTGAAATTTTCAGCATCCGCGATATTTTGCAGTTCGGTCACGGTGTAATCCCCTATTTTTTCGGGTATCACCAACGCCTCGTCCGTCTTGTGGCACTCGGTGACGGTAGCGTTGCCGTTTCGCACCGTATAGGCAAAGCCTTCGGCCGCCGCGATGGGCTTAATGTATACGGGAACGAGAGAGGAATTGCCCATCACCGAAACGGTTGCATAGTAAATTTTATCGGGTTGCCACGTGTTGTCGTGGTTTTGCTGTGTTTGAATAACGGCACCGTAATGCCGCCCGTTGTAGTCGAAACCGTAGCGGTCGGCTTCGGTGATCGTGCCGTCTTTAAAGACGACTTTGTAATCCAGAAGCGGTGTTATATCGTATTGCAAGTATTCCACGTGCTTGTTTCCTTCAACATCGTAGGCGAGCGTAGTGGAAGCGTTCATTCCCTGCGGAATCACGATATTGGCTATCTGCACCGATTCCACGGGATTTTCTTCCACGCGCACCGAAACGGTATACGTTTTTCCACCCACGGCGATCCCCACGCCGTAGGTGTTGCCGACCGTCCACTTAGTGAACAGCGACTGGGGATCGTTCCATTCAAAATCATAATACGTATCACCCAAACCGATGCCGCTGCCGCTCCCCGTGATCTTTTCACCGTCCGCGGTGATTGCTTCGTAGGATATGTAAGGCGACCAGATGTATCGAAAATACTCCTCATCCCGTCCAAACTCGGGGTTGTATTGCGAGGCGTACATACCGTCTGCGTTTTCATACACCACAATATCCTCGAATACCACGTTCTTTATCGGTGTATCGGTGATCGTAACGGGAACATCTACTGAAAAGCCTAACACCTTTACACGGCAGACGTGAGTTTCGCCGGCTTTCCAGTGATTCTGACTGCTTTGGTCATCACTGTATTCAAAGGGGTAGTTTTTGGCGTCGATCATAACGGTGGCGGCGGTACTCTCGAACGTTTTGCCGTCGTTCAACGTAAGTTTCCACGGCATATCCTCGTACCAGCGGTAAACGCAATATTCGCCCGCACTGCCGACGGCGGTATCACACTTGGTGCCTTCCAAAATGGTGATGGGTTCGATCTCGAGATCCACCACGGGAGAGGGGACCACCGTGATGGATACGTCACACTCCTCGCCGAGAATACGCACCCGTTCGGTATACGTATTTCCCACCTCCCAGCACGCATCTCTGTCTTTGTGCGCGTGGGCGGAAAAGAGGTCGTACCGTGCGCCGTCGTATCGAAAATAACCTTTCGGTGCCTCAATGACGTCGCCGTTTTTGAGTTCGATGGTGTAACTCAAAAACGCCGTCCAGTTGCAGTAGCAGTAGTACGTTTCGGATGCGGCAGACAATTCTTCCCCAAAGGTGTGTTCAAACACAGTGATCGGAGCCACCGTTACGCTCTCTACGTCGGCGTGGGTCAACTTGCCTTCCAATATTTCTGCCGAGATCAGCGAGTCTGCCGTTACACACGGCAAGGTGCTCGGGCATAACGACACGGCCATACATACGGCAAGCAGTATCGACAACCATTTTTTCATATCGGTATCTCCTTTAATGCAACGTTTGATGAATGAGAGGACGGACGGGCGGAGGGGTTTCTGTAAAAGTCAACGCCTTTACATATAACTCTGCCGCTTCCGGCAAAATCTCGGCGCGTTCGGTCAGCAAAATGCACAAGGGGTCACCTTTTTGCACGGCATCGCCGCTCTTTTTCTGCAAAAGAATGCCCGCGCCGTGGTCGATCGTGTCCTCCTTGTTTTCACGACCCGCGCCGAGCAACACCGCCACGCGCCCGATGGCTTCGGTGTCCATTGCGGCAATGTAGCCGTCGTCGGGTGCGGGGACGGTGAAAGAGTGGGCCGCGCGGTGAAAGAGGGTGGGGTCGTCGATATAGCGGCCGTCACCGCCTTGGGCGACTACCCATTCCCGCATTTTGGCAAGTGCGGTGCCGTCCTGCAACACTGTGTTGACCCGCGCTTCGGCCTCAGATTCCTCCCAGCCGAAAATGAGGGTGAGCATTTGAGCGGCGAGTGCCACGCAGACGGTACGAAGATCGCCGTGCACGTCACCGCGCAGCACGCCGATCGCCTCTTGTATCTCCACGGCATTCCCCACGGCACACCCTAACGGGGCGTTCATATCGGTGATGAGCGCCGCCATACGCCGCCCGCACAGTTTGCCGATACGCACCATTTCGTCTGCCAGATCGGCAGCGTCTTCGGGCGTTTTCATAAATGCGCCGCTACCCACTTTCACATCCAAAACGATGTTTTGCGAGCCTGCCGCCAACTTTTTGCTCATGATGCTGGAAGCGATGAGCGGGATGCTGTCCACCGTAGCGGTGACGTCCCGCAGTGCATACAGTTTCTTGTCGGCCGGAGCAAGGTCGCCGCTTTGGCCAATGACCGCCATTCCCACCGTTTCCACCTGCCGAAGGAACTCCGTCGAGGTGAGGGTGGTGCGGAAATCAGGAATGGATTCGAGCTTGTCCACCGTGCCGCCCGTATGCCCGAGTCCGCGCCCCGACATTTTGGTGACTTTACCGCCGAGTGCCGCCACGATGGGGGCAACGATGAGGGAGGTTTTATCTCCCACACCGCCGGTGCTGTGTTTGTCGGCCGATAGTGTGCCGAAACAGGACAGATCCACCGTATCGCCCGAATGCGCCATCGCTTCGGTGAGAGCGGCGGTTTCGGCGGCGGTCATACCTTTCAGGCAGACGGCCATGGTAAACGCGGAGGCTTGATAATCGGGAATGCTCCCCTTTGTGTATCCTTCCACAAAAAAGCGTATTTCGGCGGCGGTCAGTTCCTCGCCGTGTTTTTTCTTGTTTAAGATATCGTACATCGTCATAGCGTATCCTCCGCCGAAAAGGCATACGGCAGCAAGTCGGCAAGCGTAACCTTCCGAAAACGGTCGGGGGCTTCCACCAACAGGATCGGGAAATCGGGCGGGCAGAATTCCGACAGCACTTGGCGGCATACGCCGCAAGGGGGACAAATGCCGTTGATGCGACCGCCTTTTCCGCCGACGATTGCCAGCATTTTGAAGTCGCGGACCCCTTCACTCACGGCCTTGAATACGGCGGTGCGTTCCGCGCACACGGTGGGGGTGAAAGAGGCGTTTTCTACGTTGCAACCGGTGTATACCTTCCCATCGGCGGCAAGCAAAGCCGCCCCCACAAAAAAGCCCGAATACGGGGCGTAGGCGTGGTTCATCGCCGCTATCGCTTCTTGTGCCAGCGTGCGTTCGGTCATGCGTCGGTCAACTCCTTCCAAAAACTTGTGCCGTCCGAAACAAACGGAACGCCCAAAAAGTCCGCCACGGTGGCCGCAAGGTCGGCAAAGGTGGTGCGTGTGCCGAGGTTTTTCGGATGCACAAGATCGCCTACCGCCAGCAACGGCACGTATTCGCGCGTGTGGTCGGTATGGCTGTCACCGGGATCACACCCGTGGTCGGCGGTGATGAACAGCACGTCCTGCGGTTGCATTTTTTCTAAAAAAGAGGGCAGCCAGCGGTCAAACGCCGCGACAGCGGTGGCGTAGCCGTCCACGTCTTGACGGTGGCCGTACAGCATATCAAAATCCACCAAATTGATAAAACATAAACCTGTAAAGGGCTGTTCTTGAATGGTGAGCGCCGAGGCCATACCCTCCTCATTCGAATGGGTCAACACCCATTCCCGTATGCCGCGCCCCGCAAAAATGTCGTAGATCTTGCCTACGGAGTGTACCGTCTGCCCTGCGGCGGACACCGCATCACACAGGGTGGTGCGGGGCGGTGCCAGCGAGAAGTCGCGGCGGTTGGCGGTGCGGGTAAAGTCGGGTGCCGCACCCACAAACGGGCGGGCAATGACCCGCCCCACCGCGTGTTGTCCTTTTAAAATACGGCGTGCCGCACGGCAGTAATCGTAGAGCGTTTCGGGCGGTACGATATCCTCGTGCGCGGCGATCTGGAACACGCTGTCGGCCGAGGTGTATACGATCAGCCCGCCCGTTTTGAGATGTTCTTCACCGTAATCGCGAATGACCGCCGTGCCCGAATAGGGACGGTTGCACAGCACGTCGCGCCCCGTAGCTTCACGGAAGGCTTGTATCACGTCGGGTGGAAATCCTTCGGGGTAGGTGGGAAGCGGCGCTTCGGATACGATGCCCGCGAGTTCCCAGTGCCCGATGGTGGTGTCTTTGCCGGCACTGCGTTCTTGCAAACGTGCCACCGCGGCGCGCGGTGCGGCGGTCGTGGGCAGGCAGGTCACTCCATCGATATTGCCGAGTCCCAAAGCACATAACGTTTCAGCCCTAAAGGCAGGGGAGGCGGCAATGCGCGCGAGGGTATTGCAGTTGCCGTCCCCGAAACGGGCGGCATCGGGTGCCTCGCCGATGCCGAAAGAGTCAAGCACGATAATGAAAGCTCGTTTCATATCAATTCTCCATGGCAACCGCCGTTTTTAACGCCAGTTCCATCATTTGCGTGAACGAGTTCTGCCGCTCCTCGGCGGTGGTGGCTTCTCCCGTGAGAACGTGGTCGGATACGGTGCAGACGGCCAGTGCATTTTTGCCTGCACGGGCGGCATTCATATACAACGCCGCCGCCTCCATTTCCACCGCGAGAACCCCCATTTTACCCCACGTGGGGGTGGCGTTGTCATCGGCGTAAAACGTGTCGGAGGAAAGCAGATTGCCCACGGCATACCGCACACCCATCTCTTCCGCAATATCCGCGGCAGTACGCAGCAGGCGGTAGTTTGCCAGCGGGGCAAAGGTGCCGTTCAGCCCGTATTGTGCGGCGTAATTGGAGTTGGTGCACGCACCTTGCCCCAGCACGATGTCCCGCACCTGCAGATCGGGGTGCAGTGCGCCGGCGGAACCCACGCGTAAAATGTTTTCCACCTCAAAAAAGTGGAACAGTTCGTAAGAGTAGATACCGATCGACGGCATCCCCATGCCGCTGGCCATGACCGATATGCGCGTGCCGTCATAGTAACCGGTATACCCTTGGATGCCGCGCACGTTGTTGACCAGCTTCGCATCGGTCAAAAAGGTTTCGGCAATGAATTTTGCGCGCAGAGGATCGCCCGGCATCAAGACGGTGCGGGCAAAGTCGGCGGGGGAGGCGTTAATATGCGGTGTTGCCATTGTGCTCATCCTTTCCTTCTTTGGCAAGTTTTATCAAGCGGCTGGTGCCCAGTCGGTCGGCACCCAACACCAAAAATTCTTCGGCATCCGCCACCGAGGTAATGCCGCCGGCGGCTTTGATCTTCACGTGCGGTTGCACGTGGGCGGCAAACAGTGCGATATCCGCCGCTGTAGCCCCGCCGGTGGAAAAACCGGTGGAGGTCTTGATGTAGTCGGCACCTGCGCGCGAAACCACGCCGCACAGGGCGATCTTTTCTTCTTCGGTGAGCAGGCAAGTTTCAACGATGACCTTGAGGATCTTGCCGCCGCACGCGGCTTTTACCGCTTCGATCTCGCGTTGTACCGCTTCGAAGTCACCTTCCTTCACCCAACCGAGGTTTATGACCATATCCACCTCGTCCGCGCCGTTTTGCACCGCATTGGCGGCTTCGAAACATTTGACGGCGGTGGTGGAATAGCCGTTCGGAAACCCGATAACGGTGCACAGCGCCAAACGGTCGCCGACATAGGCCTTGGCCCTTGCCACGAAAGAGGCAGGGATACACACCGATGCGACGGCGAAACGCATGCCGTCATCGCACAGGGTGCGGATATCCTCCCACGTGGCAACGGGGGAGAGTAACGTGTGGTCAACGTGTGTGAGAATGGCGGACATATCCATAAAGGCAACACTCCTATCGTTTCTGTTTACAGTATATCACGAAAAGCCGAAAAAAGAAAGAAGAAAAAATAAAAAAGAAGTCTTGACAAAAAACGGCAAGAGTGGTATACTCTGTCGGTGGCTGTGTAATATTTTCAACACGCCGCAGCGGCTCTGCAACAGAGGCGCTTCCTTGCTCCGTGAACCAAGCGGAGCCATTTGACCGTGAGGAGGTGTAACCGAAATGCCTACAGTTAAAGCATCGTACGAGGCTGTCTTCGTGTACTCCATGAAGTTGGGCGAAGATGGCATTGCGGCGATCAAGGAGAAGTTTCAGAACTTGATCGCGCAGAACGCGGAACTCGGCGAGGTGGATGAGTGGGGCAAGCGTCGCTTGGCTTATCTCATCGATGACGAGGAAGAGGGCTTCTATGTTCTCTACAACTTCGTCAGCG
>SVPM01000063.1 GCA_015065865.1 Oscillospiraceae bacterium
GGTATCAAACCTTGAATAGTTGGTGTCAATGGCGATGAGGGTACACCCGTTCCCATCCCGAACACGGCAGTTAAGCTCATCTACGCTGACAATACTTGGCTGGAAGCGGCCCGGGAAGATAGGTAGATGCCAACACAAAACCTCCGCAGACGTCGTCTGCGGAGGTTTTTCGTTATCTCGTCCGAAAAACGGCGATACCGTCGTGGCAGGGTGTGGCGCTTTTCGGCGCACGGCGGATGTTTACGCAGGGGAGCAGCGGATAGAATAGTTCGTAGAATAGAGGCTCGTGTTATAATAACACAAAAGGGCGATAAGCCCTTATAAATGCTGGGTTTTTGGGCGATTTTCAAAGAAAAATTTTTGACGAAAAATAGCATGTTTTGACCGATACATAACAAAAAGCGAGGTGAATTTCACCTCGCTTTTGCGTAACAAGAAACTATGTTTTCACAATTTCATCAAAACATTTATTCGTGAATCCATGTTGAAAGATTGAATTTTCTATTCCATTTAGAATGAGCATTGAATATAGCAAGGACTATACCAACTGGTGTAAGGGAATAATCGCTATGGATCATAACATGCGCAGGTGGCAAGATTGGAGTAACATCCTCTTTTTTAAAATGATATGTATTGCTTAAAATTTCATCAGCATCTCCTAAAGAAAGCGTTAGTAATCCGAGCATATTAAAATAATTAATACTTTTCCCGCGTGAGTTTTGAGTTCTAAAAGAGCGCTTGAAAATGTGGCGACTGAAAAATCAAAGTTTAATTTGTCCCACAAATATGCTTGTTTGTACCAGTTAATATCAATAGCGTACTTATTCTTTGCCATTTCAGCAATCCAATCTTTTTGCTTGATTTGAAATTCATCCCAAGATAATACAAAGTTATTTATAAATTCATTCCGAATTTTCAAAGCATTTTCAAGAAGTTGAATTTTCATTGAATCACCGCCTTTAATTTATTATAACACAATCAGTCCAAAAAGTAAATTCAAGCAGTATAAATCTCCTCAAAATACAGATACTAACAACACAATTTGTAATTTAAGGAGAAATGTATATATGAAAGCAACAGGTATAGTTAGGCGTATAGAGGATTTGGGACGTGTCGTTATCTCAAAAGAAATTCATCATACTATGAGAATCAGAGAAGGAACCCCGTCATATATAACATTGACACCTTTCGACGGGTTTTGCGTGGCGATACATAATATGGTAGAAAGATATAAAGCAGCGGTAGAGTGAAATTTCACCCTGCCGTTGCTTTTTTTATCTGTTCGGTGTATAATCATTCCATCAAAAGGAGTGATACGATGAAACGTCCCACCTATCCCCGTGCGTTTTGGCCGACGTTGGTGATCTTCAGTTTGGTCGGGCAGATCGCGTGGGTGGTAGAGAATATGTACTTAAACGTGTTCATCTACCGTAGGGTGAGCAGTGAAACCTGAACCCGCCGCAAGGCGCGAGCATTACTTCGCCCGACTGAAACAAAACCCCCTCAAAATCTCCTCGCTTTGCGGTCGGAGATTTTGAAAAGAGCGGATTTTCGTTCAGTCGCGGCAAAAACACAGCCAATACTGTCGTATTGGCGAGTATTTTAACAAAGGATGAGCGAAAATCCGCCTTTCCAAAACGGAGTTCGGGTTTGACTGCTCACCCTATGTTCAACGTTTCGGCCGAGGCGATCTCGGCAATGGTAGCGGCATCGGCGGCAGCAGCAACGCTGACCACGGTATTTATCGGGGCGTTATCCGACAAACTCGGGCGGCGCAAACTGTTCATCTGCGGCGGTTACATCTTATGGGGTGTTTCCATCATGGCGTTTGCGCTGTTGCGGTTGGATGTGCTGATGCCGCTTGTACCGGTTACGGTATCGGCGGCATCGGTGGGTGTGTCGCTTACCATTCTGCTCGACTGCGTGATGACCTTTTTCGGTTCCTCCGCCAACGATGCCGCGTTCAACGCGTGGTTGACCGATGCGACCGATGAGGCAGGGCGCGGTGCGGCGGCGTTGGTGTTGTTGCCCGCGTTATGGGCGGTATTTCGTTTTCTGAAAAAGGAGAGGGCCTAATGATACCGTGGAATGAATATCCCCGTCCGCAGTTGCGACGCAACTCTTTTTTGTGCTTAAACGGTGAATGGGAGTTTGCGGTGGGGGAGGAGAACTATACCCGCACCATACAAGTGCCGTTTTGTCCCGAATCCGCTTTGTCGGGTGTCGACGCGGTGTTCCCCGAGGAAACAACGCGCTACTATCGCCGCACGTTTACGCTACCCGCGGGATTTGTAAACGAGCGCGTATTGTTGCATTTCGGCGCGGTGGACACCTTGGCGCGCGTGTTGGTAAATGATATTCCCGTGGGGGAACACGCCGGCGGTTACGATGCGTTTTGTTTGGATATCACCGACGTGTTGCAAGAAGAAAACACCTTGGTGGTGGAGGTGCGAGAACGCTTGGACGGGATGTACCCTTACGGGAAACAGACCCGTACTCCGCACGGGATGTGGTACACGCCCGTATCCGGCATTTGGCAGACGGTGTGGCTCGAAAGCGTGCCGCGTGAGTATATTCGTCGTGTCAAGTTTGACGTTACGTTGGATACCGTGACCGTCACGTTGGACGGGGCAACGGACGGCGTGTTTACGGTGGGGGACCTTTCCGCGCCGATCGTGAGGGGTGCGGCGACACTCACAATCCCAACCCCCGTTCACTGGTCACCCGAAACCCCGCATTTGTACGATTGTACCGTCACCACGGCCGATGACCGCGTGGAGTCGTATTTTGCGTTGCGTACCCTCACGACCGAAACGGTGAACGGCACGCCGCGCCTGTGCTTGAACGGTAAGCCCTACTTTTTTCACGGTCTGCTGGACCAAGGATATTGGCACGACGGGTTGTTTACCCCCGCTGTTCCCGAGGGATATACCGCCGATATTCGGAGGATGAAAGCGCTCGGTTTTAATATGCTTCGCAAGCACATTAAAGTTGAACCCGAACGGTTTTACTACGATTGTGACCGCTTTGGTATGGCGGTGTTTCAGGATATGGTGAACAACGGGGATTACTGCTTTTTGCGGGATACCGCCCTGCCGACGGTGGGGTTCCTTCGCCGCAACGACCGCCGTATGCACCGCGATGTTTCCGCGCGAAAGGCGTTCTTGCAAGGGATGGAATGCACTGTGAAACAACTGCAAAACCACCCGTGTATCGTCTACTGGACGGTGTTCAACGAGGGGTGGGGGCAGTTTTGCGGAAGTGAGGCGTACAGCCACCTCAGAGCACTTGATACCTCTCGGTTTATTGATACGACTTCGGGTTGGTTTCACGGCGCCGAAACGGACGTGGATAGCCGCCATATCTATTTTCGTCGCTTGAAATTGCGGGTGAAAGACAAGCCGCTCGTGCTCTCGGAATTCGGCGGGTATTCCTATCGTCCTGCGGGGCACGTTTACAGCACCGAAAAGAATTACGGCTACGGTAAGTGCCGCACCCGTGAGGAGTTGGTGGCGGCGCTGCGGCGGTTATATACCGCGGAAGTGTTGCCGCTGGTAAAACAGGGGCTCAGTGCCGCGGTGTACACCCAAGTGTCGGACGTGGAGGAGGAGACCAACGGTCTGCTAAGTTACGACCGCGCGGTGGAGAAGGTCTTGCCGGCGGAATTTGCCGATATATCACGGCAGCTGACCACAGACGAGTGATCCCCCATATGGATATGAAAACAGAGCGAGTGTTTTTAGCGCTCGCTCTGTTTCTTTTGGCAAAAAAGAGGGGGGTGTTGGTGCGGTGAATGAAAAAGTGTTGCAAAAGTGCGGTATGTATGTTATATATATTACATAATTGTACCCGTAAAACAAGGAGGAAACGAAATGAAACGCACGGTATCGATTTTTTTGGCGGCGGTGTTGCTGCTGGCGATGATCCCCGCAGGGGTGGTGAAATTCGACTTCGCGGCGAAGGCGGAAACCACCTATTACCAAGAGGGTATCTTTCACTATACCGTAACGGAGGGTGAGGCAACTCTTGCTTATGCTGAGATGGATTCGACACCACACGTGGAGATCCCCGCAACGCTGGGTGGATACCCTGTGGTAGCGATCAACGGTTTGAGCAATGCATTGGCGTATACGGTATCGATCCCACCCAGTGTGCGGCGTATCGGACGTGGTGTGTTTGATGAACTTTACGGGTTGAAAACTGTATATATCAGCGACCTTGCGGCGTGGTGTGCCATTGATTTCGGTGATAACCCGTTGTCGGATGCCGAGTCTTTTGTCGTGAACGGTAAAAAGGTGACCGATCTGGTGATCCCCAAAGGAGTGACGGTCATTTCGGGAGGAGCGTTTTCGGGGTTTGATGCATTGACATCGGTTACCATTCCCGACAGTGTGACGAGTATTGGCGATACCGCGTTTTACAACTGCAAGGCGCTGCAAAGCGTAACGATGGGCAACAACGTGCAAAGCATCGGAACGTACGCCTTTTCCGGTTGCGCGGTGTTGCAAAATATTGCACTGGACAGCGTGCAGACCATCGGCAAGCGCGCGTTTTTTGAGTGCACGGGATTAAAAACGGCGACGTTCGGCAATCGTCTTTTCTCCCTCGGTGATTATGCGTTTTACGGGTGTTTCAATCTGCAGTCGGTAACCCTTCCCGACAGCGTGCAGGATATGGGACTTCATACCTTCAGCGAAAGCGGGTTGCAGAGCGTGACGCTTGGTAACGGCGTGCAAAACGTGGGGGAATACACCTTCTACAATTGCAGTTCGTTGCAGAACGTGACCTTCGGCAACAAGATACAAAGCATCGGATACCGTGCGTTTGAAGGGTGTTACAAACTAACGGAGATCACCCTTCCCGATACGGTGAAAACCATTGGCGGGAGCGCGTTTAACGGGTGTTCCTCGCTTGTGAAAGCAGATTTGGGTGACGGTGTGACGAGCATCGGTTCGTATGCGTTCAACACATGTTCCGGTTTGGCGGAAGTGACCGTTCCCGACGGCGTGAAAGTTTTTGAAGATTATGTGTTTTACAAGTGCAGTGCCCTCAAAACGGTGAACATTCCGCAGGGAACCACCACGATCGGCAATCGTGTCTTTGCTCATTGCAACGCGTTGTCGGTGAACATTCCCGCGAGCGTGACGAGTATCGGCGAATATGCGTTCTACCAGTGTTCGAGTCTTACGGCGATCACCATTCCCGCCTCCGTGAAAACCGTGGGAAAATACGCGTTTGCCTATTGCAGTAAAGCGAATACACTGACGATCGCCAACGGTGTGACCGAGATCGGCGAATATGCTTTCCGCGATTGCGATGCGTTGGTAACGGTCACGGTGCCGGACAGCGTGACCTTGCTCGGTGCGGGTGCGTTGGCGTATTGCAATGCGCTTCAATCGGTCACCCTCTCGAAAAAATTGACGGCGATCTACAGCGAACTTTTCCGCGCAGATACCGCGCTTACCTCCATCATTCTTCCCGATGGGGTGAAAAGTACGGGTGTTCGCGCGTTCTACGGGTGCACGGGGCTCACTTCGATCCGTATTCCGCTCAGTTTCACCACCGTCGGAACGGCTTCGTTTTACAATTGCTCGGCGCTCAAGACCGTGTATTATGCGGGCGATGAGACGGACCGTGCGGCGATCAACGTCAGCGCGACCAACGATGCGCTGATCAACGCCGCGTGGGACTATGCGAAATACAGCGTGTATGAGTATACCGTAACGAATGACAAAGCAACCATTACGGATGTGAGCACCGCGATCGAAGGGGTAATTACGGTCCCCACCATTCTTGGCGGATATCCTGTGACGGCGATCGGGGACAGTGCGTTCCGCAATTGCGTCAACATTACGGAGGTGATCATCCCTGCGGGTATCACCTCTATCGGCAACTACGCGTTCCGCAACTGCACGGCATTGCAAGCGGTGCATTACAACGCGGCCGATTGCGCGAAAGTCGGCTTGGCGCAGTATCCCGCCTTTGCCGACTGTCCGCAACTCAGCACGGTGTACGTTGGTAAAGAAGTCACGCAATTGCCTGCAAACACCTTCCGCGATGCGGCGGGGCTCACCACCGTGTACATCACCAAGAACACCAAGACCATCTATGCGAATGCGTTCCACCAAACGGCGGTCACCGATGTGTATTACGTCGGCACGGCGAGCGATTCGGCCGCCGTGGATGTGCGTTCGTACAATACGCTGTTTAAAGATGCGGTGTTCGGGTATAACACCCCCTGTTTCCAAGCGCACGACTGGTCGGCGGCGTGTGACGAGGTCTGTGACGTGTGCAACGTCAAACGAGCGGTGACCCACACGAAGATCGTGACCGATGCGGCGGTGGCTCCCACCTGCGACAAAAGCGGGCTGACCACGGGCCGTCACTGCACGGCGTGCGGTAACGTGATCGAAGCACAGCGTTTTGTTCCCGCAAACGGCCACACGTGGAATGAAGGCACGGTGCTGGTTGCCCCCACGGCCAATAAAAACGGTTCGAAGAAATACACCTGTACGGTGTGCGGCGATACCAAAACGGTGGTGCTGACGTTGGCAGAGATCCGTGACGGGCGGTATTATTACAACGGTAAGATCACGGCGGAAGCGGGTCTGGTTCAAGTGGAGGATGCCTACTATTATGTCGGTTCGGGCGGTCTGGTGAAGACGGGTCGCTACATGGTGTCCAACGTGAACAGCCTGCCGTTCTCGCGCGGCATCTACTACTTCTTTGCAGACGGCAGAATGAATACGGCAGCAGGCGTGTACGAGGGATATTACTTCAATGAGAACGGCAAACTCACCCCGTATGCCGGTCTTATCGAATGGAACGCTGCGAAATACTACGTCAACAACGGCGGCGCGGTCAACGCGGGCGGCTTCTTCTACATCAGCAAACTGAACGGCCTGTTGCC
>SVPM01000009.1 GCA_015065865.1 Oscillospiraceae bacterium
AGTTGCACATTCGCCGCGGTGAACGGGTGTTTTTGATCGGGCCGAACGGATGCGGCAAAACAACCCTTTTGAAGATCTTGGCGAATCGGCTGACACCGCGTAGCGGGTATGCGCTGGCGGGTGCTAAGGTGCGTATCGGGTATTACGACCAGACGCAGGCCGGTTTGGATGACAGCAAAATGGTGATCGACGAGATATGGGACAGTTATCCGCGTTTGTCGCAAACCGAAGTGCGTAACGCACTGGCGGCGTTTTTGTTCCGCGGTGAGGACGTGTTTGCCGAGGTTGGTAAACTGTCGGGCGGTGAGCGCGCGCGTATTTTGCTGCTCAAATTGATGTTGGCACGGGATAATTTTCTGTTGTTGGACGAACCGACGAACCATTTGGATATCACCTCCTGCGAGGCGCTGGAAGAGGCACTTTCGGGATATGACGGTACGGTGTTGATTGTGTCGCACGACCGCTATTTTATTGACCGACTGGCGACCCGCGTGGTGCGATTGACCGAAAACGGGTGCGAATCCTATGCGGGTAATTACACCTACTTTTCGGAGAAGCAGACCGCTCGTAGATCCGAAGCGGCGGCCGCGGCCCCGCCGAAAGAAAATGCCTATAAACAGCGCAAAGAGGCGGCGGCCGCACGACGCAAACAGCAAACGCAATTGACACGCTGTGAGGCCGCGATCGCCGAAGCGGAAGCAAAAGCGGCGGCACTGCAGGAACAAATGAACGACCCCGCCGTGGCGACCGATTACACGCGACTGGGCGAAGTGACCGCTGAATGGGAGGAAACCTGTCGCCGCGTGGAAACGCTGATGGAAGAATGGGAAGTTTTGCAGTTGGCGCTGGAAGATGAGGAATAAAATGCGAAAAGTGGTAGACAACCGCGCGAATTTGTGATAAACTGTAAGAAATTGGTACGATCGGGGGTGAGCAAATGGAAAAGTGGGATCTGTTGGATGCACAGGGGAACGCCACAGGGCGTACCATCATCCGCGGTGAACGGTTGCAGGCAGGGCAATATCATTTGGTGGTGCACATCTGGATCGTGGACAGCCACGGCCGTTTGCTCATTCAAAAACGTTCTCCTACGTTGCGACTGATGCCCGGTATCTGGGCGGCAACCGGCGGGTCGGCGGTGTCGGGTGAGATATCGTCGGATGCGGCGCGCCGTGAATTGGCAGAGGAGTTGGGTATTCTTACCGATCCGAATGAGATGGAATATCTCGGCCGTTTGCGCCGCCGAAATTCGCTTTGTGACCTGTGGTTGTTGCGTTCGGACGTGGCAGAGGAAACGTTACACCTGCAAAAGGAAGAAGTTGCCCGTGCGATGTGGGTGACGTGGGACGAATTGATGGAAATGGTGCGTCAGCGCCGTTATCATAATTACGGTCGCCAGTATTTCGCGTGGTTGCACCGTCATATTTACGGAGAGGATGGCGAACCGCGTGCAGATTGAGCGGTTGTTGAATCGTTTTGTGAAAAAAGGGACATTGGGTGACGAACAGACCGCCCGTTTCGCGTATGGTAAAGTCGCGGGATGGGTCGGTCTCGGTGCCAATGTCTTTTTGTTTTTGGTGAAGGTGTTGGCGGGTGCGCTCGCCGGCAGTGTATCTATTGTGGCGGATGCGTTTAACAACTTGTCGGATGCCGGCTCGTCGCTGGTGACGTTGGTGGGTTTTCGCCTGTCCTCCGTGCCGCCCGACCGTGAACACCCGTTCGGTCACGGGCGGATGGAGTATCTTTCCACCATGGCGGTGGCGGCCCTTATTATGGTGGCGGGAGTAGAACTTCTGAAAACGGCGGCGGAAAAGATCTTTTCGCCGACGGTGTTGCCGTTTCAGTGGTTGCCCGTGATCATTTTGGTGTTGTCGATCATGATCAAGGGGGCGCTGGCATGGTTTTACCGCCGTGTGGACACGCTGGTGGATTCACAGACGTTGCGTGCCGCCGCAACCGACAGCCGTAACGATATTCTCTGTACGGCGGGGGTGCTTGTTTCTACCGTGGTGGGCGGTGCGGCAAATATCGCATCTGACGGATACGTGGGTGTATTGGTGGCGTTGTTCGTGTTGTGGTCGGGCTTTTCGGTGCTGCGCGAAACGGTGTCGCCTCTGCTCGGTCAGGCACCCGACCCCGTGTTGGTGCAGGGAATAAAAGATACCGTGCTTGCGTATGACGGTATCGTGGGTGTGCACGATCTGATGGTACACAACTACGGACCCGGTCGCTTGGTGCTGTCCTTGCATGCGGAAGTGCCGTGCGAAGGGGATATGATGAAAAGTCACGACTTGATCGACTGCATCGAACGGGATCTCGCCGAACACTTTCGTGCGGTGGTGTGTATTCATATGGACCCTGTGGATACCGCAGACGAGCGGGTGGGACGGTTGCGTATGCTGACACAAACGGTGATGGAAGATGTGGATGCCGTGCTCTCACTGCATGATTTCCGCGTGGTATTCGGTGAAACGCACACCAATTTGATCTTTGATCTGGTGGTGCCCTTTCACCACAAAACGCCTGCCGATACCGTGCGGGAGATCGAACGCCGCCTGCAGGTGATCGATCCGCGTCTGCGGGTGGTGGCAACGGTAGAGCATACCTTTGAATGAGGTGAGTGTGTGGCCTATTACTTGGTATATAACGGGTTTTGGAATCCCGACGGTCTGCCCGAATCGGCCGCCGCATTGACAGCGGCCGCGGCACACGAGGGGCTGACGCTTACAGCGACACCGAATACGGCATGGATCGCGCGGTATGACGGCGCGGGCACGGCGGTTGCGGGAGAATACGGAGCGTTGACGGCGGGGGATACCGTGCTGTTTTGGGATAAAGATACGCGGCTTGCCCATGCAATGGAGGCGGTGGGCGCGCGTTTGTTTAACACGGCAACGGCGGTGGAACTGTGCGATGATAAGTTAAAGACCCACGCGGTGCTGGCAAAGGCAGGACTTCCGATGCCGCGGACACTGGCCGCTCCGATGACTTACGTGGAAAACTCGGCGGCAGGATGTGCCGCGTTTTGGCGAGAGGCGGAAGAGAACCTCGGTTTTCCGATGGTGGTAAAAGAGTGTTTCGGTTCGCTCGGCGGGCAGGTGTATTTGGTGCACGACCGCCGTGAACTTGAAGAACTTACCCTTTCGTTGGGGGCAAAGCCGTTTTTGGTACAGCGGTTTGTTGCCTCCTCGGCGGGGAACGATAAGCGTTTGTACGTGGTGGGAGATCGTGTGGCGGCGGCGATGCACCGCCATTCCGACAGCGATTTTCGCGCCAACATCGAAAACGGCGGCGTGGGCTTTGCCTACGCACCAACAGACGAAGAACGTGACTTGGCGCTTGCCGCTTGCTGTGCGCTGGGGCTGCATTTCGGCGGCGTGGATATCTTAGACGGTGAAGAAGGTCCGCTGTTGTGTGAGGTGAACTCCAACGCCCATATGGCAGGCATTACCGCCGCAACAGGTGTGGATGTGGCACGTGCGATCATTCACTATGTGAAGGAGAATACGCAATGAGCGATATGTTGGTGAATTTATACGATCTTCCCAAAGCGCCCACGGTGGCAGAGGGTACGCGTATCGTGCGGGTGTTACCGCCCGATTTCGGCAAAGTGCTCACGTTTGTAAAAACGCATTTTGACGGTGGCTGGGTGCACGAATGCGAAACGGCACTGCACCAATCTCCGCCCGCCTGCTTTGCGGCGGTGCGGGAGCACGCGGTGGTGGGATTTGCCTGCTACGATGCGACGGCGCGCGGTATGTTCGGCCCTGTGGGGGTGGATGCCGCCGTGCGCGGACAGGGTATCGGTGCGGCGCTGACTTATCGGTGTATGGAAGCGATGAAAGAAGCGGGTTACGCCTACGCGGTTATCGGTTGGTGTGACGAAAAACAAGCGTTTTACACCCGCACGGTTGGGGCAATGCCGATTGAAAACACGGGAGATACGGTGTACAGCCGTATGATATAGGAGGATAGTATGAGCATCAAAGGACAAAAGGCACGGGAACTGTTTGAACAGGGGTATAACTGTGCACAAGCGGTGGCAGGTGCGTTTGCCGATGAGATGGGATTGCCGCTCGAAACGGTGGTGCGTATGGTGTCGGGTTTCGGCGGCGGTATGGGCCGCTTGCGGGAAGTGTGCGGTGCCTTTTCGGGTGCGGTGTTCGTGATGAGCGTGCTGTACGGCTATGATGATGCGGCGGCAAATGAAGAAAAAATGCGGTTGTACGCCGACATTCAAGGGTTGGCGGCGTCGTTTCGCAAACAAAACGGGTCGCTTATTTGTCGCGAGTTGTTGGAAACACGGGCGAGTGCGGCAACGGCAAGCGGGCATAACCCGCTTTGCGGCGATATGGTGGAAAGCGCCGCCGCGTTGACCGAAACGTTTTTGAAAGAGCATCCGCCGGGATGAGTGAAAAACCTCTTACCAAAGACGGTAGTTTTCAAGTTTTTTATTTTATCGACAAAATTCTACTTGATTTCTCTTTTGGGAAATGGTACACTAATCGTGCGACACAATCTTAATAATTCCTTTGTTCTTCCCCACAGAGCCGGTGTTTTGGAAAAAACGCCGACTCTACTTTGGCAACTCTGTGGGTTGGCGAGGGAAAGATTGTGTCGCAGCAATGGAGTCGTGCGTTTTTCGGCGCGTGGCTTCGGCTGCGCGCTTTTTTATTTTCCAAGGGGGGTCTGATGATGGAGTACGGTGTTGTGCGTAAGTTGGATAGGCTGGGACGGTTGATTGTTGCGAAAGATCTGCGAAACCTGTATAACATCCACCCCGAAACGACGGTGGTGTTGATCCCGACTAAGGATGGTATTTTGGTGAAGCGTGTGGATGAAACGAAGAAATAACAAAAGCCTCCCGCATTACGGGAGGCTTTTTTTGCATAACAGCGGTTGGGATGGCAGAAGATGCGTTTTTCCAAATTTTTCCGTTTTCCTCTTGACAAACGGCAAAAATGCGGATATAATGAAACTGTGAAGAGAACAAATGTTCTCTTTTCTTTTGCGATAAATTTTGCATAGCGCAAAGAGGTGAGAAGGACGACGGTGAGAGAATTGCGCGAGGCACTGGCGTTGGCAGACGAAAGAACAGAGGTAGTGATATACGCCGATGCAGTGGGAGAGTGGGTGGATATACCGCCCTATTCCGAACGTTGTGCGGCGGTTTGCGGTTTCTTTTCCGCCGCCCGCGTATGCATGACCGATGGGGCGGCAGTGATTATGACGGGCAGCGAAGCGGCGCTTTAATTTTTTGGCCGAAATTTGCATAGCGCAAAATTTGGAGGGGTGAATAATGGACAAACCGTTGGAAAAACGGCCGCTTTCCGATGTGCAAGCGGCCATCGCGCGGGCGGAGGAATATGCCGCCGCGCACAAAGTACCGTTGACGGTGGAACGGTTGGCGGCTGAACTGGATATCGGGGTGACGGCACTCAGACGGTATTTGGATGAGGGATACCGTCCGCAGGGGCGGTCGCGCGCTGTGGTGGAGGCGGTGCGTGCGGCGGCGGGACAGGCGACCGCCAGTGTGATGGAGTATGCACTGAGCCGCGGCAGCAGTGCCAATATGCACATGATGTATCTGCGGCAATATGCAGGGTACGGAAATGAGCAGGGTGCGGCCGCCGAGCCGATTATTTTTGAGGGGGAACAGGAGATCTGACGAAATGGAACAGATGATAAAAGACTATCGAGAGGCACTGGCACGCCTGTATCAGCGGCGTGAGCAGTTGTGCGGTAAGATGTTGGACGAGGGGCGGCGGCTGCGGTTGCTGGATGAGGAGATCGAGGAAACGGAGGAGGCACTGATGCAGATGCGTGCCTATTTGCCGCTGTGAGGGTGTATCTGCCGGAGGTGGTGGGGCAGGGATATCGTGAGTTTTGGCGGTGCCGCAAGCGATACCGTGTGGTGAAAGGCGGAAAGGCTTCCAAAAAATCCAGCACCACGGCGCTGTGGTACATTTACCATTTGATGAAATATCCCCTTGCCAATTTGTTGGTGGTGCGGCAGGTGTATAACACCCATGCCGATTCCACCTTTGCCCAGTTGCGATGGGCGATCCGCCGTTTGGGGGTGGAAGAGCTGTGGGAGGCGGTGCGCTCACCGTTGGAATTGCGTTATAAACCGACCGGACAGCGTATTATGTTCCGCGGATTTGATGATCCGCTGAAACTGGCTTCGGTGACGGTGGAACAAGGATACCTGTGTTGGGTGTGGATCGAGGAGGCGTTTGAGATCCCGAGTGAGTCGGATTTTGTGAAGTTTGACCTTTCGGCGCCGCGCGGGGCGGTGCCTTTGCCGTTGTTCAAACAGACCACCATCACTTTTAACCCGTGGAACGAGGGCCACTGGCTGAAAAAACGGTTTTTTGACACCCCGCAGGAGGACGTGTTTGCCATTACTACCAACTATCTTGTTAACGAATTCTTGGATGCGTGTGATCGGCAGATGTATGAGGATATGAAAGTGCGGGACCCGCGGCGATATGCGGTGGCGGGGCTTGGCGAATGGGGGGTGGCGGAGGGGCTGGTGTTTGAAAACTGGCGGGTGGAGGACTTCGATCGTGACGGGTTGATACGCGGTGAAGAGGCGTGGAAATGGCGGTGTGTGTTTGGCTTGGACTACGGGTATTCCAACGATCCGACCGCGTTTATTGCCGCGGCGGTGAACAAGGCGGATCGGCAACTGTTCATTTTTGACGAGTTCTATCAAAAAGGGATGCTGAATTCGGACATCGCACGGGAGATCGTGCGACACGGGTTTCAAAAGGAGCGCATTCGCGCCGACAGTGCCGAGCCGAAATCCAACGCGGAATTGCGGCAATACGGCATTACCCGTGTGATACCTGCCGAAAAAGGGGCGGACAGTGTGCTGAACGGCATTGCTCAGATACGCGAATACGCTATCACGGTGCATCCGCGTTGCATACATACGGCGGCGGAGCTTTCGGCATACCGCTGGGAGGTGGACCGTGTGACCGGTAACGGGAAAAATCGCCCGTGTGACAGCGATAATCACTTGATGGATGCACTGCGTTACGCGATGGCGGACGTGCGGCATTTTCACCCGCAGGAAGAAAAGGCAGAAAGGCGGCGACCGTCGGTGTACGGCGGCGTGACCGCCCGTGATTTTAAAGGAGGTTGGACATGACGGTATTGGTGATCGTTTTGGTGTTGGCCGCTGTGGGAGCGGCTGTGTGGCGGTGGCGACCGAACACACCGCCCGCACCCGCGGAGGATGAGGCGACGGTGCTTCGCCGATGCAGACAACAAGCACAGATGCAGAATTTTTGGGCTTATGACGGTACCGAGCAACGGGACGTGGAAGAAGTTGCGGCGGCACTGTATCGTAAAAGAGGAGGGAAAAAACGGTGACGGAAAACGTGTGGTATGCACCGCAGACGGTGCAGGAGGAATACAAGCGCGGCACCGATTTTAAAAACAATTTCGGTGCGCGCGGTATGTATGAACAAAACCGCATCAACGAGCGGTTTTATGCGGGCGATCAGTGGCACGGTGCGAGTGTGGGTACCGACCGTCCGTTGGTGCGGTACAACGTTATTAAGCGTATCGGGGAATACAAACAGGCGGTGATCGGAGCGGCTCCCGTGGCGGTGAATTTTTCAGCCGAAGGTGTGCCGAATACGGTGGATATTCAAGGGCGGGTACAGCGTATTCGCGAACAGGTGGCGGCAACCCCCATCGGCGGTGTTTCGGAAGTGCCGTATATCGGCGGTGAGGTGATTCCCACCACCGAGGAGGTCAATTTGGTGATGTCGGCAATGTCGGATTTCTTTCGTGTGCAATCCGAGCGCCTGCAGTTTGACGACAAGAAAGAACGGGTGCTTCGCAACGCGTATAACGCCGGCACGGGTGTGTTGTATACCTACTGGGATCCGCAGGCAAAAACGGGGCTGTATGCCGATGAAAACCGCCGCACGCCGATCACGGGGGATATCGCTTGCGAGGTGCTCGATATTGAAAACGTGTATTTCGGCGACCCCACCAACGACGACGTGCAGGCACAACCCTTCATTATTGTGGCTAACCGCCAAACGGTGGACAGTGTGCGGCGCGAGGCGAAAGCGAATGGGGTGTCGGACGAGGAGATCGCGCGTATTACGGCGGATGACAGTACCGAGTATATGGCGGGTGAACTGGGGGCTGACGGCGACAAAAACGGCGTGGCTAAGGTCACGGTGCTCACGAAGTTTTACAAAGAGTGGAACACCACGGGCACGGCGTATTCCGTGAAGGCGGTCAAGGTGACCGACAAGGTTACGGTGCGCCCGCCGTGGGATACGGGGCTGCGGCGCTATCCGTTTGCGGTGTATTTGTGGGAGCGCCGCCGCAACTGTGCCTACGGTGACAGTGAGGTGACCTATCTTATCCCGAACCAGATCGCCATCAACCGTATGATCACCGCTTCGGTGTGGGCGGTGATGGTGATGGGAATGCCCATTATGGTGGTGGACGGGGATGCGGTGAGCGGACCCGTGACCAATGAGCCGGGACAGATCATTACGGTGAACGGCGTGGAAGGTGACGTGCGGCAGGTGGCGGGTTTCTTAAATCCGCCGCAATTCTCACCCGCGTTTTCCGATAATGTGGAGCAGATGATCGCACAGACCTTGACCCAAAGCGGTGCGAACAACGCGGCACTCGGTGATATGCGCCCCGATAACGCTTCGGCTATCATCGCGGTGCGTGAGGCGGCAACCATGCCGCTGACCATGCAGAAAAACCGTTTTTACACTTTTGTGGAGGACGTGGCGCGCATTTGGGCGGATTATTGGATCGCCAACTACGGCCGTCGTGCACTGAAAGTGGTGGAGGAGCGCGGTACGTGGTACATGCCGTTTGACAGTGAGCGTTACCGCGACTTGTTGATCACCACCCGTATTGACGTGGGTACTTGCAATTTGTGGAGTGAAGCGCAGAGTATTGCCACGCTCGACAATTTGTTTGATCGCAAAGTTCTGGATGTTGAGCAGTATTTGTCGCGTTTGCCGCGCGGCACGGTGCCGAATTTGGAGGGACTTATGCGGGAACTGAAAGAAAGACCGATGACCGATGGAACAGAGGAGGTTTTGAACTATGAGTGAATCTATGGAGATGCCCGTTTGCGACACCGCACCACAGGTGGAACAAACGAAATCGATATCGACAGGCGGTGCACCTGTCGGCGATGACGCGACACGGAACACGGACGGTGCGGACACCACACCCCCGCCCGTAGAAGGGGAAACGGCATCGACAAAGGACGGCGACATTGTGTACCGTTTTAATCACGAAACGCGGACACTTTCGTCTGCGGATGCGCCGAACTTTATTCAAAAATTGCTCAAATCACAGTATGACTACGAGCACAAGGTGGTGCCGCATCTGGACCGTCTGCGCGCCCTTGCGGGTGAGGCAGACGGGGATCTCGGCGCGGTGGTGGAAAAGTTGGAGCAGGTGTGTGACGAGGCGGAATACCGCGACTTTTTGGAAAAAAGCGGCGGTAACGAGGAGATCGCACGCGGCTTGCAGGAGGCAGCACGCCGTATGCGAAATGCGGGTGCCACCACCACCGCTGCATGGGAGGAAAAGCAAGTGGTCGCCGCCCGTGATGCGCTGACACAGCGTATGGGGGAGGAACTTCGGCAATTGCAGGAGGAATTTCCTGAAATACGGGAACTTTCCGACCTGCCCCCCGACGTGGTCAACGAGGCGAGCGAGCAGCAGGTTCCGCTGTTATTCGGTTACTTGCGGTATCTTTATCGCAACAGCCGTAATGCGGCGGTGCAGCGAGATGCAGAGGAAAAGGCGGCTGCAGCTTCGGTGGGTTCCCTGCGCGGTGAAGCGGAGTCGGTCGGTCGAAAAGACGACCAATCCGCGGCATTTTCATCCGCCTTCCGTAAACGATTTTTATAACAATTAGGAGGAAAAAAGTATGGCTTACACAGCAACTAACAGCAATTCGAACATTAACACGGTGACTCTTGCCGAAACGATGACGGCGGACTTGGAACGCGCTCTTTCGCAGAAGTCGGTCACGGGGATTCTTTCGGACAACGGCTTGAAGCCGAAGTTTATGGGCAACGGCATTGTGATCGTGCCGGAAGTGGATATGTCGGCGATGGGTGACTACGATCGCGACACGGGCTTTGTGCAGGGGGCGGTGACCATTTCCCGCACGCCGTATCAGTTGTCGCAGGATCGCGGCCGTTCCTTCCAGCTGGATGCACAGGATGCGGATGAGAGCGGTATCGGCAATCTGGCCGGTGAGGTGATGGCGGAATTCGTGCGTGCACAGGTGATTCCCGAAATGGATGCATACGTGATCTCCAAGATCGTCGGTGCGGCGGCTGCCGAAGACGGTCAGGTGGAGGTGCTGGACGACGAACTGCCCGCCGATTCGGTGTTTTCTAAGATGGCCGCGGCGATGATCGCGGCACAGGACGCCAGCGACTATGATGAAGAACTGGTCTGCTTCGTGGACAGTGCCATCTATGCGGCGTTGCAGAGCACCAACGAGATCTCGCGCCAGTTGTCGGTGATGGATTTCACCCGCGGCGAGGTGACCACTAAGGTGCAGGCGTACAACGGTATGCCGATCATCCCCGTATCTTCCCCGCGTATGAAGACGGCGTATGAGTTTTACGACGGCACGTCGGCAGGGCAGGAAAACGGCGGCTTCGTTCCCGCGGCAGGTGCGAAAAACATCGGCTTCCTCATTTTGCCGAAAAAGGCGGCTTCGCTCGTGAAAAAGACCGAAAAGGTGCGTATTTTCGACCCGTCTAAGAATATTGACGTGGATGCGTGGAAGATGGATTACCGCTTGTACTACGACGTGTTTGTGCGTAACCCCTACAAGCACACCATTCGTGCACTGACCTACACGGCGTAAGGGGAGCAAAATACATCAATATATGAGCCGTAAAGTTTAACGAAGCGGGCGGGCGGAAACGCCTGCCCGCTTTTTGTAAGGAGGTAACAGGATGAAAACAGCGAAAGAGGTGTTGGAGCGTGCCATGCAACTTTGCGGGTACGTGAACGGCGAAGGCGCACCCGATCGGTTGCGGGATGCGGATATCTACAAACGCGGGTTGGCGCTGGTCAATCAGATCTATACGGATATGTTTTTTGCCGAAACACCAGAGGGGGGATTCTCACCTCTCACGTCGATGGAGCAGGAGATCCCGTTGTCGGCACGGTGTGTCAACGATATTTTGCCCTACGGTGTGGCGATGTTGCTTGCACAGGCCGAAGGGGATGCCACGACACAGAGCATCTTCTCTTACGCCTATAACCAAAAGCGTGCGGGCGGTGTAAAAACGATGCGGCGCATCGCCGATGCGTTGCCGAAAGGAGAATGGTGATGCAATTTGCACAGATAAGACGCGGCGGGCGATATACCAAGGAAGTGTCGGACTTTTCGGGCGGGTTAAATACGATGGAACCGCCTGCTCGTTTGGATGACCGCGCCTTGCCCGATTGCTTGAACGTGTATTGGCGGGAAGGTGCCCTGCGTACCCGTCCTGCCTTGCTGTATGAGGATGAAACGGATGCGGTGTACGGGGCGGCGACCACCGCTTTTGAAACGGTGGACGGCGAATATCTGTTTATACACACGGGAGAGCAACTGACGGTGTATTATCAAAAACGTTTGGTGCTTTGTGCCGATACGAGCCACCACGTAAATGCACGGCAGCACGTGTTGTTTGCCGAGAGCGGCCGCAACACGGTGCTGATGCTTTTGACCGAAACGCGCGACGGGTCGGTGTTGCTTCGCACACCGTATGAGATCGCGTTGGAAAAAGAAAACACGCAACTGAAACCCTTGTCGGACAGTTATTACGTTCCGTTGGTGTTTGTGAACGGGCGCGGTACGGTGGATGGTTCGGCGGGCGGCATGGCGATGTATGAGGGGTTTAACCTGCTGACAAACGCCTATCGCGCCCAATGGACGACCGACGGTGTTGCCACACATTTTCGGCCGCCGTTTGGGGCGGGTGTCGGCACGTTTCGGATAGAGTACACCCATATCGATGGTAAGGTTTATACCTTTTCGGCCCGCGTGAACGAGATCGGCGGAGGTGAGCATTT
The DNA here is from genome assembly GCA_015065865.1 of Oscillospiraceae bacterium. GTDB lineage: Bacteria > Bacillota > Clostridia > Oscillospirales > Acutalibacteraceae > SIG588. The sequence continues at coordinate 12,097 of SVPM01000009.1, forward strand.
TGATTTGAGTGCTGTCAGCACCGTGCAGGAGATCCCCGACGTCGGTGAGGTGTATTTATGCGTTCAAATGCGTTCCGGTGCCTGCTCGTTTCACGATGCCGAAACTCTTGAACCCGTGGCGTTGCCCGACGTGGGGTTTTCGGGCAATTTGACGGTGCACGGATATCGGACGGGAACCGTGACCGGTGCGGAAGTGTATGACATGTCTTTTTCCGCGTGGTTCGGTGGTGACAACAGCGGATACGGCGGCGGTACACGCCTGTTTTTGAGCGGAAACGCAAATGAACCGAATCTTGTGCGGTACAGTGACGTGGACAACCCGCTCTACTTCCCCGAAAACAACTTTATGTATGTGGGCGACCGTTCGCAAGCGGTAACGGCGTTCGCGAAACAGAACGGTATGCTGGTGATCTTTAAAGAACGGGAGTTATACGGATGCGAATACGCGTATACCGCCGTGTCGGATGAGAGCATTGCTGCGGGTAAAACGGTGGATATAACCGCCGCGGCGTATTTTCCTCTGACACAGTTGCATCCGGCGGTGGGGTGTGACCTGCCGCGCACCGTGCGGCTGTGCGGCAACCGCTTGGTGTGGACCTGCCGTGACGGCTATGTGTATATGCTCTCGGCGCTGAATGGGTGGTCGGAAAAAGCGGTGCGGCGTATTTCCTATGCAGTGGAACCCACTTTGAAACGGATGCTTACGGGGGATGCGTGGGCGGTGCTGTATCACGGAAACTACCTGCTGTTTTGCGGCCGTGAGGTGTTGCTGTTCGATTATACGTCGAACGGATTTGCGGGATTTTCGGCGCATGCGGACGACAAAAAAGCAGGCACAAACGTGCCGTGGTACCGTTGGGAGTTGCCGAGTGCGGTAATGCAGGCGGCGGGACGTGACGATGCGGCGGTGGTGTTCTTGGCAGACGGCGAAATAGCACATTTCGGTGACGGAACGTGTGACGGCAACGGCCAACCGATCCACAGCCGTGTGGTGACCAAGCCGTTTTCACTCGGCACCGCCACACGGCGCAAATCGGTGTACGGCTTGTGGTTGCAACTGGCGAACACGGGAGACGCGGTGCAGGTGGGGGTGTACGGCGACGGTGTGGGAAGTACCGTGCCGCAGATCGTATCCACCGTGTGCGGCGAAGAGGGCGGTTTTTCACCGTATGCCGTGCCTTGCCGCCGGCCGCGTGTGCTGACACTGGGTGTGGTGCTCACCGCCACGGCGCCGTTGGCGCTTTCGGGACTTAGAATGGAATTTTGTACGTTAGGTGCAGTGAGATAGGAGGAATATGACTATGGCGGATTATGTATATGCTACTTCGTCGGGGAAGACCTACGACGAACTGATCAAAGAATCGCAGGCGCGTTCGTCGCTGACGGCGGCACAGTACGCCGAAAAGGCCAACGCCGCAAACGAAAACTACAAAACAAGCATCAACGGTATGTTTGACAGCCGTATCAAAGTGCAAGAAGAAGCGGCCGCCGCCGAAGCAGGGCGGGTGCACGCATCCTACCGCACACAGTTCGATGCGAATGCGGCAAGTGAACTGGCTCGTGAACGCCGTTTGAAAGAGAAGATGGCCGCTTTGGGCTTGACACAAAGCGGTTACAACGCAACCAACCAAACGGCAGCGGCTGTGGCGCGCAGTAATGCGGATGCCGCCACCCGCACGGCGCGCGGACAGGCGGTGGATGCGGTGTATGCGGATCTGCGGGAATACCGTGCCGAGGCGGAAAGTGCGCGTGCCGAAGCGCTGGCAAAAGGGGATTACGAAACCGCACAGCGCATTGCGGAGGTGGAGAACAGCCTGCTTGCCAACGCGCACAAAGAGGCGATGGAACGACTGGAATACGACACGTCGTTGGAAGAGTTCGCCTATGAGCGGGAACGGGACGAAAAGGAACTGGCTTACAAGATGCAAAAGGATGCGGCAGAGAACGAGCGTATGATGAAGGAATACGTGGACACTCACAATCGCGAGGTGTATGAGTTGATGCTGAAGGCGTATGAGAGCGGAAATACACCGTTGGCGGAAGCATACAGCCAAACCCTGTGGCAGATGGATGAGAGCGGGACGGTGGTACCGATGGTGATGGACGTGAGTGCCGCCTCGGCGTACACTGCTCGGCAAAATGCGCTTGAAGAACAAGCGCGTTCGTCCAAAAATTCGACCGCAAACAAAACGAAAACGGGTTACGACGAATTGGGCTTTGCGCGTAAATACAGCGATCAAATACAAGAAGCGCGCAAATTGGTCATGGATGCCGCACAGAGCGCTTACAACCACGTGCGAGAGGAAATGACCAACCGTGCACTCAATTTGATGTATCTTGTGGAGCAACACACCAAAGAGGTCGGCAGTGAAGGATATATGGACGAGGCGACCTTTAAAAATCTGTTGCGATACGTTGGTTTTACACCCGCGGAATACAACGGATACGTGAACAGCATTAAACGGGCACCGGTGCTGTTGCTCCCGAACGGGACAGACACGAAATCCGGCACATCGGCTGCTAAAGGCCGTTAAAGGAGGGGTTACTGTATGGAAAGACAAGTGAATATCACGGTGGATGCCGTGGGCGGCGTGATGCCGAGATCCCCGCAATACGCAGGGGTGCAGGGCGAACACAACGCCTGCCGCGTGGTGTTTGACGTGACGGCGTGGGCAAACGAACCTTTCTTGTATCGCGGTGAATTTGTGGGCGGTGACGGTGCGGGCGGCACCACCGCCGTATTGGTGCCGGAGGACGGGTGTGTTTCGTTTCTTCTGCCTGCGTCGTGGACGGCGGCGGGCGGGCGCGCGGTGGCGCGGCTGGTGGCGTCGATCACGGTGGACGGTGAGGAAACGCAGACGGTGTATGCGGTGGACGTGCCGCTGTATTTTGCCGCAAAGCAGGAATACGACGACACTGTGCGCGAGGAAGCATACACGGGATTTACCGCGCTGGCCGCCGCGGTGCAAAATGCGGTGGATACGGTGGAGGAAAAACTGGCGGACGGTTCGTTTATCGGGGCGCAAGGCAAGGAAGGGCCTCAGGGTGTGTCGGGCGTGTACGTCGGCGGCGGCGAAATGCCCGATGGTTACAACGTGCAGGTAGACCCCACGGCAAAAACGGAGTTCACTCTGCCCGACTTGGAATTGATCGCGAGCGGTGAACTTTCGGATAAACGCAACTTTTGGAGCATTGAGTGTGACAACAACGGCAACCCGTTTTCGTTGTATGACCGTGTGGAGATCTTGGTGGAGGTGCCGCAAGCGGAGCAAGACACCAAACTCTCGGTCGGCATAAACAAAGCGAAGCCCCATGAAGCCTATTGTCAGATCAATAACGGTACGTCGGTGAGCGGCGCACGCGTCGTGCGGGTGATATGGCAATACGGTACTATGGGTTGGCACTGGATGGGTGGCTCTACGACGGAGGGACAACCGTATGCCAACGTGCAAATGCAGATGAATTCGTTGGGCGCGTGGAAAGAACACAACATATCCTTCATCAGTCTGTTTTGCTATACGTCGTCGCATACGTTGCCGCGCGGCACAAAATTCAGCATTTACGGAAGGAGGGCGTGACAATGGCGATCTTGCGTGTAAGAGATAATAAAGGAAACGTGGTGTCGATCCCCGCCATCAAAGGCGACCAAGGTGACAAAGGGGCGGCAGGTGCAGGGGTACACATCGGCAGTTACGCGGGGGACGGTCAAGCCGGCAGCCGTTATTTTGATCTGGGTTCCCCCAACGTGCGGGCGGTTCTGCTGGCGGCAGACGACAACGACGTATTTCCGCCGACCGTCGTTACTTCGAACGGCGCGTTCCGAAACGGTAAGAAAATTGCGTGGTTGGTGGATGCTTACGGTAACGGCACGGTGGATCTCAGTGTGATGTACGATGCGAACGCGGACGGCGTGACCTATCACTATATCGCTTTCGTTGAGGAGGAGAGCCGATGAGCGAAACGGTCTTGGTAGCGGTGCTGTCCTTTGCGGGCACGCTCATCGGCACGGTCGGCGGTATTTTAGCGGCGAATCGCCTCACCACCTACCGCTTGGAACGGTTGGAAAAGCAGGTGGAAAAACACAATCAAGTGATCGACCGCGTGTATAAACTGGAACAAGCGGATGCGGTGGAGGAGGAAGAGATCAAGGTCATCAACCATCGCATTCGCGACTTGGAACAATATCATAAAGGAGGAGTTTCGGTATGAAGGAAAAATTGCGTTCGTGGGCGCTGTGGGTGTCGATGGCGGCACTGGTGGTGTTCTGCGTGAAAGAGTTCGGCGGGGTGGATATTGCCGATTCGGTGAACGGGCTTTTAAACGTGCTGTGTCCCGTGTTGGTGGGGTTTGGTATTGTGAACAACCCCAACAGCCGCGACAGTTTGTGAGGTGTGCTATGGCAGTAAAGACCTATTCAAAATCCCGCGATGGCGCGGTAAAACTTTCCCCGCATTTTCAAGTACGGGAGTTCGCTTCCCCCGACAGTGACACGATAAAGATCGACACGAACCTTGTGGATATCTTGGAGCGGCTGTTCGACTATCTCGGCTGTTCGAAAATCATCATCACCAGCGGATACCGCACCGCCGCTTACGACAAAAAGGTGGGCGGCAACGGCAGTGGCTATCACGTGAAAGGGCAGGCGGCGGATATCAATTGCTGGTACAAGGTGAACGGCAGGGAAGAGCGGTATCACGGCGGTGTGATCTGCTGTGCTTTGCAGGAACTGGGGTGGACACGCGGCATCGGATGGATCGCAGGGAACGCGGTACACGTGGATACTCGCACCACGCGTTACTGGTTCGATGAGCAAAACGGTAACCGTTCGATCGGGAGCGATTGGTATGCATATATGGCGGCAAAAGGCCGCCGTATACCCCGCCCCGTGAAAGGCGATGTGGACGGTGACGGCAAAGTTACCTCCACCGATGCGCGCATTGCGTTGCAAGCGGCACTCGGGAAAGTGACTCTCACCGAAAAACAAAAAGTTGCCGCCGACATGAGCGGCGACGGTGCGGTAGATTCCACCGATGCACGCGAGATATTGCAACAGGTATTGGGAAAAGACGACTGATATTAAGAAGAAAGGAAAATAAACGGTGTATAACCAAACGACAGAAACCATCATTACCGCCCCCGTGTTTGAAGAGGCACACGACCCCTACGGCAACCCCCTCACCGAAACGGTCTTTACCGCGGGGGAAAGCGGCACTCTCTATCGCACCTTCGGCTATCGCGACGGTTAAGAAACGGCCGCATGGGAGGGCAACGACCTCGTGAGCGAGAGCGACACCCGCGGGAATATCACCCGCTACACGGTGGACGGTGTCACCTCCCGCAACGAGGAAGTGACCGACCGCCTCGGCAACAAAACGGCGTATGCTTACGACACGGCGGGTCACCTCACCCGCGTGGCAAACACGGGGGCAGACGGCACCGCCCGCGGCACGGTGGATTACACGTATGATGCGTGCGACAACCTCACCGCCATCACCCGCGGCGACGGTATGCGGTATGCGCTGGGGTACGACCCGTTCCGCAACCTCACAAGCATCGGCGTGCAGGGCGCGGAACATCCGCTGGCGCAGTATACCTACAAAAACGGCAGCGGCCGACTCAAAGAGATCGCCTATGCCAACGGCGACAAAATGACCGCCGTCTACAACACCCAAGGTCAGTTGGCGGCGGAAAAGTGGTACGACCGCAACGATACGCTAACGGCGCATTACAAATACGTATACGACGGTGTGGGCAATCTCGTCCGTGCGATTGACATTTTGGCATCCACGGAGTATACTTATACCTACGAGGCGGGCACCCTCACCCGTGCGGCGGCGTATGCCGTGACGGTGGGTGAAAACGAGATCATTACCGCCCGCACCCTGTCCCACAGCGTGCGGTACGTGTATGACGGCGAGGGTGCGCTTGTCAAAAAAGCGTTCGTGACGGCCGATGGCACGGAACGTGTTGTTACGTTCACGAATGCGGAAAACCACACCTCTGCCACGTTTGCGGTGGGTGCAAGTGAAGTGTGCTGTCAGTCGGAAACCGACCATTTCGGCCGCAAGGTGTCGGATGCGTTGCAACTGGGTGACAATGATCTCACCCGCACGTTTGCGTACTATGACGGTGTTCTGCCGCAGGAACACATCGACAGCGGCAAAGAACAGTCTGCCCCCACCACGCAGTTGGTGAGCAGCATCACCTTCTCGGACGGTCGCACCCTGTCGTATGAGTACGATGCCGAGGAGCGGATCACCAAGGTGACCGACAGCGCAGGCGGCGTGACGGAGTATACTTACGATGCGCTTGGCCAACTGCTCACCGAGCGTGTGAACGGCGCTCTCGTTAACCGTATGACCTACGACAGTTACGGTAACATCCTCACCAAAAACGGCGTGCGGTATATCTATGGCGACGGTGTGTGGAAAGATTTGCTGACATCTTACGATGGTCAAACTATCACCTACGATGCCGGGGGGAATCCTGTTGCGTATCGCGGTCACACCCTCGCGTGGGAGAAAGGCCGCCAACTTAAGTCCTTTGACAATATCCAATATACCTACAATGCCAACGGCATTCGCACCTCGAAAACCATCAGCGGTGTTCGACACGATTACATTCTCGACGGTGCTAAAATACTCCGTGAAACGTGGGGCGAAAACGTTCTCATTCCGTTGTACGACAGCGAAGATGCGGTGTGCGGTATCGTGTACAACAACACGCCCTACTACTTCCAAAACAATCTGCAAGGGGATATTATCTCAGTTGCGGATGCCACGGGTAATATCGTTGCGCGCTACACCTACGATGCGTGGGGCGTGTGCACCATCACGCAGGACACGACCGCGTGCGGTATTGCCGCAGTCAACCCCTACCGCTATCGCGGCTACTACTACGATGCGGAAACGGGGCTCTACCTAACAGGTACAAGATACTACGATCCCGAAATTGGTAGGTTCATTAGTGCGGATAGCGTGATTTCTGGTTTGGAAAATATGGCTTGCCATAATTCAGGGAATTTGTTTTCGTATTGCATGAACAATGCCGTGAATTACAAAGATTCTACCGGATTTAAAGCGGTTCTTACGGCTACTATGATATGTCCAAGCAACATAAAAAAATCAATAAAAAACTCAGGTCTTTCCGGAAAATATTGGGCAACGATGGATCATTATGTCGGCTGGTGTCATTCCGGGCAATATTTGGTATTTCGCTTTAATGAGGTAATAACGGCATCATGGAACAGAAGAACAGATTGTTACGTTATTGGGATGAGAAAGGACAAATGGGAGAGATATCTTCAGCGAAAAGAAAGGTTGCGTAGTTATTTTTCAGATCTTTTAGGTGTGTTTGGAGAAGTGCTTTCCGGCGATGTTGGCCTTTATCTTACAGTGGCAAGTATGGTTTTACCTATGTTAAGTTCTTCTTTTGAGAGATATGTCAAAGAGCAACTGGGTTTGGCAATTAGAAACGACGGTAAAAAGTGCGGTAGTAACGATGTAGCGTACATTACTATATGTGCCGTTTCGCAAGACTCATTTTATAGAAAGACATTACCGTGGTTAAAAAAAGCTTGGTGTCCGGGTTTTACTTACCAAGCAAACGCTTATAGGTATCATTAAGAAGGAGTGTATGATTTGAAACGCGTTAAAGAAGCTCCCAAGCAATATATAGGAAAGCTGATCGGCATCGTTTTGTTGGCACTGGCCACGATGTGGGGGTCGCTTTGGGTCTTACGCAGTGAGATTCGTCCTCATACCGGTCAAGAGTCGGCGGAACGGTTTGCTCGATTTTCCCAAGAGGTCGATGCCATATTGGCATCTTACGGAATAGATACGAAAGAACACGCGACCGTAACCGGCGCAGACCGGGGCGATGAACATACTTCATTACAGGGGTGTATATTGCTGGAGGGCGGATATCAGCTTTATTACCAATTAGATGGAGGCCGAGAAGATGAGAGAGATAATGAATGGGTGTGGTGTAAACTGATTTCTCCGCTGCAAGACTCGGCTGTAGACACGGAAATCGATCTCAACGACGAGCGATTGGCACCGTTTTTTGAGGTCGCTCGGTGTTTGTCCAACACCTGTTCGGAGAAACGGTTGAAATCTCGTGCAGCCACGCAGCAGAAACGGTTGTTTCGCTATGTAAAGGAAGAACCGGATGAAGTGGAAAGATCATATATCGGTAATGCTGCGGAAACCATTTTGGTGAAAGACCCAGACTACGAGCATGAAGGATTTTCGTGTAGACATTACAGAGATTCGAGGTCATACTGCTTAGGGGTTAGGGTTGCTGTTGAGAGTCATGTGTACCGATATAAAGAGCAATATTATTCCACAGTGGAAATCATAAGCGAGCTAAATCGTGCCTAACGCAAGTGTAAACGGTGTTCGCTTTGCGTTGTAAGATTTCCTAATGTCGGGACTGTCGCATTTAGCGGCGGTCCCTTTTCTTTTCCTTTCGCTGAGGGGAGGAACTTCGAAAGCGGTCGTATTGACAAAAAAACGATAAAGCGGTATACTATCTCTAATAATATACACCAGACGTAAGAGGTGCATTATGAGTAAGATCGTATATCTCGGACATTACGATATTGACGGTCAACGTGCGGCAGGTTCACCTGCGGCGGGGACTATGTTGCGGTATATTCTGTCGGTCCTTATGAAAACGGGGAAACCGGTCACGGTAATCTCGCACACCTATCCGAAAGACGGTGCGGCCGCACCGCGCGAGTGCCGCCGAGAGGACGGATATGACCTTGTGTTGCCTGCCACATTGCGTAAGAGTCGCAATCCCTTGATGCGCTGGCTGCGTGAACAGCACCACCGTCGGGAGTTGGAACGGATGTTGGAAGAACAGGTGCAAGACGGCGACACGTTGGTGGTGTATCACTCGCTGTTGTTTATGCGCGCGGTGCAACGGTTGCGTAAACGGCGGGATTTTCGCTTGGTGTTGCAGACGTGTGAGATATATTCGGATGTGATCGGTGATACGGCGGGGCGTGCCGCAGAGATCGCGTACATTCAAACGGCGGATGCGTATATTTTTGCCTCGGATATGATGGAGAAGATGCTGAATACCGCGCATAAGCCGTATGCCGTGTGTCTTGGAACGTATAATGCTGCGGAAAGTGTCAAGGATTCGTTTGGTGACGGTAAAGTACACTGCGTGTATGCCGGCACGCTCGAGCCGCGCAAAGGGGCACTCGTGGCGGCATCGGCGGCGGCGTTCCTGCCGGAGAATTATCACATTCACATTTTGGGCTTCGGTGTGGGGAACAACGCCGAGGCGGAAGTGGACGGTATGCGTGCACACGTCCAAGCAGTCAACGCCGAGGGCGGCGCCACGGTGACGTATGACGGCTGTTTGCGCGGCGAGGAGTACACGCAGTTCGTGCAAAAGTGCGATATCGGTCTCAGCCCGCAAGACCCCGAAGCGGCGTTCAACGCCACCTCTTTCCCTTCAAAGATACTTTCCTATATGGCGAGCGGACTGCGGGTGGTGAGCATTCGTATTCCCTCTATTGATACCTCTGCACTGGGTAAGTATATGTATTTTTATGAGGAGCAAACGCCCAAAGCGATTGCGGACGCCGTTTTGCAGGTGGATGTGACCGATGGGTATAACGGACAGGCCGTGTTGCGACAGTTGAACGAGCAGTTCCACCGCGCACTGTGTGAGGTGCTGGCATGATAAAGAAGATCAAACGGCTGCTCGGAACGGCCAACAATAAGATCGTGGTATTTAACACACTGGGCGCGTTTGTCGTAAAAGGCGCGTCGCTGATGGTGTCGCTTATCACCACCCCCGCCTATATTCGCTATTTCGACAACAACGAGGTGCTGGGCATTTGGTATACTATGCTGTCGGTGCTGTTGTGGTTTTTAAACTTTGACCTCGGTATCGGCAACGGTATACGCAACCGCTTGGTGAGGGACTTTTCCGCCAAAGATACGCAATCGGCGCGGGTGACCGTTTCGTCGGGTATGTTTATGAGTGCGCTGGTGTCGTTGGCGTTGCTTTTGTTGGGTGCGGTGCTGATCTTTTTGGTGGATCTGCAGTCACTGTATAACATTGAAGCAACGATCGTTTCGTACCGTGCGTTGCTGTTTTCAACGATCTGTGTGTTCGTAGCGATCGTGCTGCGCTTTTTCCTTACCACCGTTTCCGCGGTGTTTTATGCACTGCAACAATCGTCGGTGAACAATTTCCTGCACCTGTGCTCCACCATATTACAATTGGTATTTGTGCTGGTGATGGATTTCGGCTCGCCCGAACGCAATTTGGTTGCACTTTCGCTTTCCTACATTGCGGCGGCCAATCTGCCGACCGTGATCGGCGGTTTCATTATCTTTGCCAAAAAGTTGAAAGACAGCCGCCCGAGTATTCGTTATATCGAAAAAGAGCGCGCCCGTTCGGTGATGAACGTCGGTATGGTGTTTTTTGCCTGCCAGATTTTCTATATGCTGCTGATCAACAGCAACGAGGTGCTGATCACCTCGCTGTACGATCCCGCTTATACGACGGAATACTCCTTTTATCACAAGTTGACCACGCTGGTCTCCACGGTGGTGACCCTCACGATGGCGCCGCTCTGGTCGGTGGTGACCAAGGCACAGGCGGAAGGGGATTTCCGCTGGTTGTGGAAATTGTATTCTAAACTGAAGTGGTTCGGATGGGGCGCCGTCTTGTTGCAATTTGCATTCGTTCCGTTTATGCAGATCGTGATGGACGTCTGGCTTTCCGAAAACACCATTCAGGTCAATTACGTGACGGCGTTGATCTTCGCCTTCTTCTCCGGCACCTTTCTGTACAGCGGCGTGCTGTCGGCCGTTACTTGCGGTCTGGCGCGTATGCGGGTGCAAATGATCTGTTACGGCGGCGGCACGGTGCTGAAATTTGTGCTGGCGTTCGTGTTGCAAAAGATGGGGCTTCCGTGGTATTCGGTGGTGCTGACGACCGGCTTGGTGTTGTTGCCGTACTGCGTGGCACAACAGATCGCACTCAACCGTTATATTCGTTCCAAGATGCAATAAAAAAAGAGCCGTAAGGCTCTTTTTTTATGCTTCGATCAGTTCGGTGATGGGGGCGAAACGGTAGCCCGCTTCTTTCCATCGGGTGAGCAGTTCATCCAGTATGGCGGCGTTGGTGGCGGAGGTGCTGTGAAGAAGTACCACGGCACCGTTGTGCATACGCGGCAGGAGTTTTTGAAATGCCTCCTCGGCGTCGGGTTGGTTGTCTTGATACCAATCCACGTAGGCGAGGCTCCAAAACACGGTGGCGTAACCGAGTTCTTTTGCCATTTGCAGGTTTTGCACGCTGTATTTTCCCTGCGGCGGGCGGTAGATCTTCGGCATATCCTGCCCCGTGATCTCTTTGTACTTGGTTTCGGTCTCGGCCAGTTCCGCCGTGAAGGCTTCCCGTGTGCCGATGGCCGACATATCCGGATGATGATAGGTGTGGTTGCCCACGGTGTGGCCCTCGGCCACCATACGGCGCACAAGGTCGGGTGCGGTCTCAAGGTAGTTACCCACCAAAAAGAACGCGGCAGGTACGTCGTGTTTTTTCAGCGTATCCAAAATCGCGGGGGTGTGCCCGTTTTCAAATCCGGCATCAAAGGTGAGATAGATCACCTTTTCGTCACGGCCGAGAAAATAGGCGTTGTAGGTTTCCAGTTCCTCTGCCGTGGCGTTGCCGCGCGGCGGCTCGCCCGCGGTGTGGAAAGACAGCCCCCAGTTGGAGATCTCTGCTGCGGCGGGCGTGCGATCGGCCGTGAGCGCAAAGAGCGGCACGGCAATCAGTAAAACGGCACAGAGCAAAGCGGCGATCCAATGCCGCCGACGAATGACGATGATCATAAAAACAACCCCTCTCGCTCATACTTATGAACGGAGGGGCTTGTTAATTCGCAAATTTTATTCGCTGTAACCCATCGGGTTTTCGGATTGCCATTTCCACGCATCGCGGCACATATCGTCCACGTTGCGGGTGGCTTCCCACCCGAGCAGTTTACGCGCCTTTTCGGTGGCGGCATAACACTCCGGCAGGTCGCCTGCGCGGCGGGGAGCAATGACATACGGCAGGTCTTTGCCGTACACCTTTTCAAACGCGTGCACCAACTCCAGCACACTGGTGCCGCGCCCCGTGCCGAGGTTGATGGCTTCGGCACCGGTGTGGCTGCGAGCATATTCCACCGCTTTGACGTGGCCGAGTGCCAAGTCTACCACGTGGATGTAATCGCGGATACCCGTGCCGTCGGGGGTGGGGTAATCGTTGCCGTAGACCGACAGTTTTTCGCGGCGGCCGACCGCCACCTGCAGCACATACGGCATCAGGTTGTTCGGAATACCGTTCGGGTCTTCACCGATACGGCCGCTTTCATGCGAGCCGATGGGGTTGAAGTAACGCAACAGTACCACGCTCCATTCGGGGTCGGAGGTGCACAAGTCACGCAGGATCTCTTCCACCATATACTTGGTGCGACCGTAGGGGTTGGTCACGTCGCCAACCGGCATATCCTCGGTATACGGCACGGGGTTGCGCCCGTACACGGTGGCGGAGGAACTGAACACAATGCGTTTTACGCCGTATCGGTTCATCACACGGCACAGGGTGACGGTGCCGCCGACGTTGTTATCAAAATAGAGGAGCGGTTTTTCCACCGATTCACCCACCGCTTTCAAACCGGCAAAATGAATGACCGTATCAATGGTGTTTTCCTCAAAAATACGGCAGAGAGCCGCTTCATCGCGGATATCCGCCTCATAAAACTTGATCTTGGTATTGCAGAGTTCTTCCACACGGTGCAAAGGTTCGGGCTTGGAGTTGTAGAAGTTATCCAACACAACGATATCCTGTCCGGCTTTGATCAGTTCCAAACAGGTATGACTGCCGATGTAACCGCAACCACCCGTGATAAGAATTGCCATAGATATGACCTCCCCAAAAGTACTGGATACACTATACCACACAAATTCGGTGGTGTCAATCGAATTTCGCTTGCTATATCCGACAGGAATGAGTATAATAAAAGAAAAAGGAGGGGAGAACATGGCAGACCGTACCATCTTACACGCCGATTGCAACGGCTTTTTTGCCTCGGTGGAATGTGTGCGTAATCCCAACTTGCGGCGCGTTCCCATGGCGGTCTGCGGTAACCCCGAGCATCGCCACGGTATTATTCTGGCCAAAAATGAGTTAGCAAAGGCTTTCGGCATTACCACGGCGGAAACGGTGTGGCAGGCACAAAAGAAGTGCCCCGAGCTGGTGCTCGTGCCGCCGCACCATGCGGAGTATGAGGAGTATTCCCACAAGATCAACGCGATCTATGCCCGCTTTACCGATATGGTGGAGCCGTTCGGCATTGATGAATCGTGGTTGGACGTGACGGGCAGTGAGCGCCTGTTTGGCGACGGCGCGTCCATTGCCGACCGCCTTCGTCAAACGGTGCGGGAGGAAACGGGGGTGACCGTTTCGGTGGGTGTTTCGTTCAACAAAGTGTTTGCCAAACTCGGCAGCGATTACAAAAAACCGGATGCTACCACCGTGTTTGATCGTGCGAGTGTGGAACGGTTGATACACCCCTTGCCGGTATCCTCTTTGCTGTACGTGGGGCAGGCGGCGTCCAAAACGCTCGCGAGTATGTATATTCGCACCATCGGTGAGTTGGCGCACGCCGACCGTGCGTTTGTGGCGGCGCGGCTCGGTAAAATGGGGGAGATGATCCACGATTATGCCAACGGACTGGATAACAGCCCCGTGGCGCGTTACGGCGAGAGCCGTGAGGTGAAATCGGTGGGCAACGGTATCACCTTCCCGCGCGATCTCGTGGGGTATGACGAAATCCACACGGGTGCGGTGCTTTTGGCGGATACGGTGGCGGCACGGTTGCGCCGCAGCGGGCGGTACGCCACCGTGGTGCAGGTGACTTTGAAATCGCCCGCTTTGGTGAGCGTACAGCGGCAGATGGGGGTACACCCGACCGATCTGGCACGCGACATTACCGCCGCGGCCATGCAACTGATTCGGGAGCATTGGGGCGAGCAGGCGCCGCTGCGTATGCTGACGGTCACCGCATCGGGGCTTACCGACGAGCGGGAAAGCGCGCAACTGTCACTGTTCGACAGCGACACGGACGATTACGAGCGGCAAAGCCGTATCGCCACGGCGATGGATAGCATCCGCGAGCGGTTCGGCAGTGATGCCATCACCCCCGCGACAACGTTGCACAACGAATGGGAAAAACATTGATACCGCAAGAATTGTCGATTTTTTTGCAATTTTTATTATTGACTTGTGCCGTGCGAGTCGGTATACTGAAACCAAAGAACGGAAAATGAGGTGTTGTTATGCGCTTTGGTGTTTGCACAGGAGATATCAACCGCTTTGCTATCATTAAAGAAGCGGGTTACGATTACATAGAGTTTCCGTTGGTGGAACTTGTGAAGATGAGTGACGAGGCGTATGCCGCGTTTAAAGCGAAAGTGGAAGAGATCGGCTTGCCGGTGGAAAGTTACAACGGCTTTTTCGGCGCGGATCTGAAACTGGTGGGCGAAACGGTGGATTACGATGCCATCGCGGCGTATGCCGAAAAGGGGTTATCCCGTGCGGCGGCGCTCGGCGGTAAGGTGGCGGTCGTCGGCAGCGGCGGTGCACGCCGTATTCCGGACGGCGAGGAGTATGCGGTGAATTTCGAGCGGTTTGCCAAGGCGCTTGCGGTGTGCGGCGAAGCGGCGGCGCGTCACGGTATGACCATCGTGGTCGAACCGCTGAATGATAAAGAAACCAACCTTGTCAACTCGGTGGAGGAAGGGTTGCGCGTTTCCCGTGCGGCTAACCACCCCGCGGTGAAGTGCTTGGCGGATTTCTATCACGTGTTTATGAGCGGTGAGTCGCTGGACGCGGTGCGCGGCGCGGGGGAGATGCTTGCTCACGTGCATTTGGCGCGCGCAAACGAGGACCGCGCCATGCCGTATGCGGAGGATGTGCCGCAGTGCGAAGAATGGGCGGCGGCGCTGAAAGCGTGCGGGTACAACGCGCGGGTGAGTTTGGAAGGCAACTTCCTGCCGAGTTTTGAGGAAGCAGTCGTGCGTTGCCGTGAGATCGTGAAGGTGTTTGAATAAGATAACGCAAAAAACCGCGAGGGGAATTTTCCCTCGCGGTTTTCGTTTTACAAACCTTACGCCGTGCCGATTATCTCACAGCAGGACGAAGCCCATCTTCTTCTTCAGTTTTTGCACCGTGCGGTTCGCGACGTATTGCGCGTGTTCCGCACCGGTCTTCATCAATGCTTCGAGTTGTGCGCGATCACCCATATAGGTGGCAAACTTCTCTTGGATGGGGGCGAGCATATCCGCTACCGCTTCGCCCACGGCAAGTTTGAAATCGCCGTAGCCGCGGCCATCAAACTCGCGTTCGATCTCCTCAAACGATTTACCGCTTGCGGCACCGTAGATCTCCATCAAGTTGTTGATACCGTCCTTGCCTTCGGCATAATGCACCGAAGCCTCGCTGTCGGTCACCGCACGCTTGAACTTGCGAACGATGGTGTCGCGGTCATCCAACAGGGAAATGTAGGAATTCTGGTTCTCGTCCGATTTCGACATCTTTTGGGTCGGTGCCTGCAACGAACGCACGCGCGCACACGCCTTCATAATATACGGTTCGGGCACGGTAAACACGTTGCCGTACACGCCGTTCACGCGGGTGGCGATATCGCGGGTCAGTTCGCAGTGTTGCTTTTGGTCGGCACCCACCGGCACATAGTCCGGCTGATACAGCAAAATATCCGCCGCCATCAAGGTCGGGTAGGCAAACAAGCCGAGGTTGATGTTGTCGGCGTGCTTTTGGGACTTATCCTTAAACTGGGTCATACGGCTGAGTTCGCCGAATTGGGTGCAGCAAGCGAGCAGCCAGCACAGTTCGGTGTGTGCGGGCACCTGCGACTGCACGAACAGCAAACTCTTTTCGGGATCCAACCCGATGGAGAGAAGCAGCGAGAACATTTCCGCGATCTGACGGCGCAGTTTTGCGGGTTCCTGCCGCACGGTGATGGCGTGCAGGTCGGCCACCGCAAAGGCTCCTTCGAATTCGTCCTGCAGATCCACCCAGTTCTTCAGCGCACCGAGATAGTTGCCGAGCGTGGGGGTGCCGGTCGGTTGAATACAGCTGAGCATCCGCTTTTTACGCGGTGCTTCGTTTACTTGGTTACACATAGGTCGATACTCCTTACTTCAAAAACTCACGGGCAAACACGCCGAGGCGTTCCACACCGCGTGTCATCGCTTCGTTGGTCGGGGTGGAAAAATTCACGCGGAACGAGCGGCAGGGTTCATCGTTCACCGCAAAAGCGTTGCCGGGGACGACCGCCACTTTGTGTTCCTGCACCGCACGGGTGCAGAATGCGTTCATATCCACCCCTTCGGGCAGGTCACACCACAAGAACAAGCCGCCTTCAATGGGGTGATAGGTGATGCCGCAGGGGACGAGATGCTCATCCAACAGACGGCACATCAGCGCGGCCTTTTCGCGGTACAACCCTTGCAGATACGCCAAATGTTCCTCGAAATCCACCGTACCCATAAACTCATCGCACAGCATCTGTGACCAAATGGCGGTGTGCACGTCCTCCCCTTGCTTGGCCACCGTCATTTTGGCGATGACCGCCTTGGGGCCGATGGCGTAACCCACGCGAATACCGGGGGAGAGCACCTTCGAGAAGGTGCCGGCATAGATGACCAGACCGTCCTCATCCAGCGATTTGATGTTCGGCAGGGACTCGCCGCTGTATCGCAGGTCGCCGTAGGGGTTGTCTTCCAAGATCAATACGCCGTATTGTTTGGCCAGCGCATAGACACGGCGGCGCTTTTCCATACTCATAGTGATGCCGGTGGGATTTTGGAAATTGGGGATGGTGTAGATAAACCGTGCTTGGGGGTTGGCTTTCAATGCCGCTTCCAGCGCGTCGGTATCCATACCGTCTTCCTGCATCGGCACACCGACGAGTTTCGCACCCAGCGAGCGGAACGAGTTGAGCGAGCCGATAAAACTCGGTGCTTCGCACAGGATCACGTCGTGCGGGTTGCACAGCACCTTCACCACCAGTTCCATCACCTGTTGTGCGCCGCTGGTGATAATGAGTTCATCGCGCTCGTCCGAGAAGGAGTGGTGTTTGTAGGTCATATACCCTTTCAAACGGTTACGCAAAGCGGGGTAACCTTCGGTGATGCTGTATTGCAGTGCATCAATGGGGCGTTCGCGGAAGATGCGGGCGGAGATATCCGCGATCACTTCGGTCGGGAACGCCTCGGGTGCGGGGTTGCCGGCTGCCAGTGAGACCACGGTAGGGTCGGCGGTAAACTTTAAAATTTCACGGATCGCCGAGGGGGAAAGGGTGGCGATACGGTCGGCAAACGTGTAATTCATAGGTCATTCTTCTTTCTTTTTTGGGGTTATTGAAAAAATATGTCACAATTATAGCATACTTCGATTGACATTTACAAGTAAAAATTGTAAAATAGTCCTCGTATGTAGTGTTTTTTTGCACAAGGAGGCTGTTCCGCTTGAATTTACAGGAAAAATTGGCAAACGTAATGTTTCCGAACCCACTCAAAACACCCGAGGAATATGAGGCAATGTATCCCGCCCGTAATCTGCCCGAAGGCGCAAGGGTGACGCGTGTGGCACCGTCCCCCACGGGGTATCTCCACATCGGTACCTTTTTCTCCGCGTTGGTGGACCGTCTGCTGGCAGGGCAAAACGGTGTGTTTTTCTTCCGCTTGGAGGATACCGACCAAAAGCGCGAGGTGGAAGGCGGCGCGGATAACCTGTTGTCCGGCCTTAATACCTTTGGCTTGACCATTGATGAAGGGTTTGTTGCCCCCGGCACGGTAAAGGGGGATTACGGCCCGTATAAGCAGAGCGAGCGGGTGGCGATCTACCACACCTTTGTGAAAGAACTCGTGAAGCAAGGCAACGCCTATCCCTGCTTCTGCACCGAGGAAGCGCGCGCCGAAGCACGTACCCGTCAGGAAGCGGCGAAAGCGCGCACGGGGTATTACGGCGAGTATGCGGTGTGCCGCAACCTTTCCACCGAAGAAGCGATCGCGCGCATTGAGGCGGGGGAGAGTTACGTGGTGCGTTTGCGTTCCCCGGGCAGTGAACAAAACCGTATCAAGTTTGACGATCTGTTGCGCGGCACGATCGAGATGCCCGAAAACGATGAAGACTTGGTGCTTTTGAAATCCGACGGCATCCCGACGTATCACTTCGCCCACGCGATTGACGATCACTTTATGCGTACCACCCACGTGGCACGCGGTGATGAGTGGATCGCCTCGGTGCCCAAACACCTGCAACTGTTCCGTATGTTGGGCTTCAAAACGCCGAAATTCTTGCACATCAGCCCCATTATGAAGATGGACGGGGATTCCAAGCGCAAGATATCCAAGCGTAAGGACCCCGAAGCGGCGATGCAGTTTTACGCCGAACAAGGCTATTCCGCCGACAGTGTGCAGGAATATTTGATGACCATCGCCTCCAGTGATTTTGAAGACTGGCGGCGTGCCAATCCCACCGCACCGCGTGAGAAATTTCCGTTCAATCCGAAGAAGATGAGCGTGTCGGGTGCACTGTTTGATATGGACAAGATGACCGACGTGAGCAAAGGCGTTATCAGCCGTATGACGGCGGAGGAGGTCGCGGCGGCGGTTACCGAATGGGCGGCGCAGTACGACCCCGCATTCCATACGCTGCTCACGAAAGATCCGTCGTACACCGTCGGTATCTTCGCGATCGACCGCGGCGGCAATAAACCCCGCAAGGATATGGCAAAGTGGAACGAGGCACGCGACTACGCGGCGTATTTCTTTGACGAGTTGTTCGACGGTGGGTTTGAACTGCCCGAGAATATCACCGCCGAAGATGCGAAAGCCATTTTGGCGGCGTACAAGGACGTGTACGACGAAACGCAGGATAAATCCGCGTGGTTCGATACGGTGAAAAGTATTTGTGAGCCGCTGGGCTTCTGCCCCGAGGTGAAGGAATACAAAAAGAATCCCGAAGGCTGGAAAGGTCATGCGGGCGATGTCAGCACGGTGATCCGCTTGGCGGTCACGGGGCGGCGCAACACCCCCGACCTGTGTGCCATTATGCAACTGCTCGGCCGCGAGCGGGTGATGGCGCGTTTGGACGCGGCAATGACGAAATAAGGAGTGAACGGTATGGCAGAAGAGATCAAGGTTACCGCCGGCGGTAATTTTATTCACGATATCATTGATGAAGAGCAAAAAGAGGGTGGGCGCACCTATGGTGAGAAGATCCACACCCGTTTCCCGCCCGAGCCGAACGGCTACTTGCATATCGGCCATGTGAAGGCGATGTGTATCGACTTCGGTACGGCGGAAAAGTACGGCGGTATCTGCAACCTGCGTATGGACGATACCAACCCTGCGAAGGAAGACGAGGAATACGTGCGCGCCATTCAGGAGGATATTCACTGGATGGGCTTTGATTGGGAAGACCGTTTCTATTACGCGTCCGACTATTTTGAAACGATGTACGATCTTGCGGTGGGCCTGATCAAAAAGGGCCTCGCTTACGTGTGCGAACTCACTCCCGAGGAGATGAGTGCCAATCGCGGCGACCTCACGCATCCCGCCGTGAGTCCGTATCGCGACCGTCCGATTGAGGAGAGTCTGGACCTGTTTCAGCGTATGCGCGCGGGTGAATTCCCGAACGGCGCGATGACGCTGCGTGCGAAGATCGACCTTGGCAGCGGTAACTTCAATATGCGTGACCCCGCGCTGTACCGTATCAACCACGCAGAACATCACCGTCAGGGCAATAAGTGGTGTATCTACCCGATGTACGATTACGCACACCCCATTGAAGATATGATCGAGCAGATCAACTATTCGCTCTGTTCGTTGGAATTTGAAAACCACCGTCCGCTCTATAACTGGGTGCGTGACAACGTGGATCTTGAAGCCAACAACCGCCAGATCGAATTTGCGCGTTTGGGTATCAACTACACGGTGCTCTCAAAGCGTAAACTCCGCAACTTGGTGGAAGAAGGTTTTGTCCGCGGGTGGGATGATCCGCGTATGCCCACCTTGTCGGGTCTGCGCCGTCGCGGTTACACCCCGCATGCGGTGCGCGATTTTATTGAGCGCGTAGGCGTGGCAAAGGTGCCCAACACGGTGGAGGTTGCGCTGCTCGAAAACTGCCTGCGTGAGGATCTGAACGCCAACGCCGATCGTGCAATGGCGGTGCTTCACCCCGTGAAACTCACCATTGTGAACTATCCCGAAGGGGAAAGCGAGACCTTTATGACCGACCTCAATCCCACGGTGGAAAACGGCGGTCAGAAGGCAGTCACTTTCTCGCGTACCCTGTATATCGAAGCGGACGATTATATGGACGAACCCGTGAAGGGCTATTTCCGTATGTTCCCCGGTAACGAAGTACGATTGAAGTCGGCCTATGTTGTGAAGTGCACCGGTTGCGTGCGGGATGAAAACGGCAACCTCGCGGAAGTGCTGTGTGAATACGATCCCGAAACCCGTGGCGGCAACACCCCCGACGGTCGAAAAGTGCGCGGCACCATCCACTGGGTGGATGCGGCAACGGCGGTGGATGCGGAAGTGCGGCTCTACAACGCGCTGTTCCTCGATTCCGATCCCGATGCGGCGGACAAGGATTACCTCGCGTGTCTGAACCCCGATTCGCTCGAGATCCTCACGGGTTGCAAACTCGAACCCGACGTGGCGGCGGCCGCGGTGGGTCACGCCTATCAGTTTATGCGCCTCGGCTACTTCTGCGCCGATAAGGACAGCACCCCTGAAAAACCGGTGTTCAACCGTTCGGTCTCGCTGAAAGAGAGTTTTAAGAAGTAACGGAAATAAACGACTGCACAAAATGTGCAGTCGTTTATTTGTTTTTTCTCTTGTTTTTCGGTCGGTTTTGTGGTATGGTAAAGAAAACGGTATAAAAGGAGCTTTACATAATGAGTATGCAGCATATGAACGTTATCGGTACTGATCCGTTGCGTCACGACTATCTGCTTCCCACCCGTGCGGTGTGGGTAAGCGAAGGCGTGCAAAACGTGGATAACCTTTTGAAAAATGCTTCAAAGCAGACCTTCGTCGGCATTCCCGCCGAACAGATGACCGTGTTTTCCACCCACGGTGGGCAAAAGGCGGCGGTGGTGCTGGATTTCGGCACGGAACTTGCGGGCGGTGTGCGTATCACCTCGCATATGAGCGGCAGTGATACCGATAAGGAACGCTGTTTTACCGTGCGGTTCGGGGAATCGGTGTCCGAAGCGATGACTCCCGTGCCGCAAAAGGGCGCAACGAACGATCACGCAACGCGTGAATACGCGGTCAAAGTGCCGTGGCTCGGCAGTATCGAAGTGGGACAGAGCGGTTTCCGTTTTGTCTATCTGGAATTGGCACAAGCGGACGTTATCTCCGAATTGGTGGCGGTGCAGGCGGTGTTCACCTATCGTGACGTGCCGTATCGCGGCAGTTTTGCGTGTAGTGACGAACGGTTGACCGAGATATACAACACCTCCGCCTACACGGCACATCTTTGTATGCAACGCTATCTGTGGGACGGTGTGAAACGTGACCGCCTCGTGTGGTTCGGCGATCTTCACCCCGAAATTTTGGCGATCCGCACGGTGTTTGGTTATAACGAAGTGGTGGATGATTGCTTGCGCTTTTTGGGCGAAAGCGATCGGCCGCCCCGCTGGCCGAATCATATGACCACGTATGCTCTGTGGTACATCCGCAGTGTGTGGGATTGGTATTTGCAAAACGGCGATGAAGCATTGCTTTCGGAGTTGAAGCCTTTGTGGTTTGCACTGCTTCGTCAACTTCTCGGCTTGATGCATGAGGAAGGCGATGTTTTGCGTGTGGAAGAATTCAGCAACGGTTTCTTCTTTGATTGGCCCACTAAGGAAATGGAGGACGCCTCCAAGGCGGGTACGTATGCCCTGATGGCGATCACGCTCGAAGCGGGTGCGGCGCTTTGTCGTTGTTGTGGCGAAGAAGAAACTGCCGCTGCGTGCGAGCGGGGCATTGCCTTGCTCGGCAAGGAAAAACTGGATCATTGCCATATGAAACAGGTGGCGGCGATGATGAACCTTGCGGGGCATATGAGCGATACCGAAGCCGGCCCGATCCTCACACAAAACGGCGGCGCGGGTATGTCCACGTTCCACAGTTATTACATTTTGAAGGCGGTTTTGAAGTCGGCGGGTGTCGAGTCGGCACTCACAATGCTTTCGGAATACTACGGCGGTATGCTGGATGCGGGTGCCACCACCTTCTGGGAGGACTTTGATCTTGCTTGGTTGCGTGACGGCGCACGTATTGATAAAGTGCTTGCCGACGGCGAATACGACATTCACGGCGACAACGGTAACTTCTGCTACGTCGGGTTGCGCCACTCGCTCTGCCACGGGTGGAGTGCGGGTCCTGCCGCATTCTTGGCGGACACGGTGCTCGGTATCGAAATTTTGGAATCGGGTTGTAAAAAGGTAGCGGTGAGACCGCAACTCGGCAACCTCGAATGGGCGAAAGGTACGTATCCCACGCCCTACGGTGACATCTCCGTGTCGGTCACGAAAGACGGCGTGGAGATCACCGCCCCGCCGCAGGTGGAGATCGTGCGATAATAAGCGGTATAAGGAGGACATATCCTATGCAGTACGTTACGCTTGGAAAAACGGGGCTTAAAATAGCACGGCTCGGTTTCGGGGGAATCCCCATTCAGCGCATCGATGCCGCGGGTACGCGGGCATTGGTGCTGAAAATGCGGGAAATGGGTGTAAATTTTATCGACACCGCCCGCGGATACACCGTGAGTGAAGAATATCTGGGTTTCGCACTGGAGGGTGTGCGAGAGGATTTCGTGCTCGCCACCAAATCCATGTCGCGGGATAAAGCGGGTATGGCACGGGATATCGAAACCAGTTTGCACAATCTTAAGACAAACTATATCGACCTTTATCAAGTGCACAATGCTTCGGTGGAGCAGTTGAAAGCGGTTGCTGCCGAAGGCGGTGCATTGGAGGCGCTTAAAGAGGCGAAAGCGGCGGGGAAGATCGGCCACATCGGCGTGACCGCCCACGCGGTGGAAGCGTTTGAGTACGCCCTCACCCTCGATTGGGTGGAAACGGTGATGTTCCCTTATAATATCGTGGAGTCGCAGGGGAAAGACCTCATTGCTGCCTGCCGTGAGAAGAATATCGGGTTTATCGATATGAAACCGCTTGCAGGCGGTGCGATCGAGGATGCGACGCTTGCCGTTCGGTACGTTTTGGATAACGAGGCGGTGTCGGTGGTGATCCCCGGTATGGCCACGGCGGAAGAACTCGTGCAAAACGTTGCGGCGGCGAATAACACCGCCCCGCTTTCTGCGGACGAGCAAGTGCAGATCGCGCGTATACGCGAAACTCTCGGAACGCAGTTTTGCCGTCGTTGCGGCTATTGTGCCCCTTGCACGGTGGGTATCGGCATTCCCGGCGTGTTCTTGTTTGAAGGGTATCTTTCTCGCTACGGGCTGGAAAACTGGGCGCGTGAGCGGTATGCTTCCATGGCGGTAAAAGCCTCGGCGTGTGTGGGGTGCGGCGTGTGCGAAACACGCTGTCCGTACGATCTGCCGATTCGCGAAATGCTGAAAACTGCCGCTGGAAAATTCGGAGAATAACGGTATACATAAAAAAAGGCCAAGCAACGCTTGGCCTTTTTTGCTTTATGACGGCATATGCTTAATAATATCGGTGTTTTTTACAATAACTTCACGTTGCTTTGAAGTTCAGAAAAGCGTAACGCGGCATTATCCTCACTGATAAGATAGTCTACGTCGCTAAGGTCACATTGTTTGAAAGGAGCACGAACCCCGAATTTTGTACTATCGCATAAAAGAACTTTTTTATCGGCGTTTTTAAGCATGGTCTTTCTGACCGCAATCTCTTCCGTTGAACAATCCGTGACGGCGGCATCGTCTGAGACCGCTTTGACAGAGAAAAACACATAATCGGCAAATATGTTTTCAAACGTCTTTTGCGCGTTGCCGCCTATGAGGCAATTTCGATTTTCATCGCTCAAAAAACCGCCCGAAGATATCACTTTTATCCTTGAATTCGACAGAAGCATCAGTATCTCGATATTGTTCGTTACCACCGTAAGTGAACTCCGATTTACCAATTCGGTCGCCAGATAAAAAGCGGTAGAGGACTGGTCAAGAAAAACGATATTACCGTCGTGTATTAAAGAAACCGCCTTCTTGGCGATATCCCGTTTTTGCTTTACGTTCCGACGAGTACGATGATTGAAGGTGACGATGTTTGAAAAATTGTTCTGGAGTGATGCCCCGCCGTAACTTCTCTTAACAAGCCCGCGTTCTTCCAACGATTTCAAATCTCTGCGAATACTGGACTCGCTTGCAAACAAGGTGTCACACAATTGTTTTACCGAAACAAACCCGTTCAATTTTAATATACCCAGTATTTCTTGTTCTCGTTCTTTGTTAAGCATTTTCACGCCCTCCGAATTGATCGGTTTTGACCGATTTGATAAAATGATGCCTAAAATTTCCGTTGTTCGTGCAAATTTAGGCTAATTGTTGATTTATCCTGACGGATATACTATAACATAATTATCTTATTATGTAAAGGGGATTCTCGTTTGGATATCAACAAATTGCTTTGCGGCGTTACCTGCTCTTGCGGAAAAAGACACGCCTGCGATATTCAGTATGTATATATTGAGAAAAACGCAACGAAACATTTAAAAGAAATATGCCGCGACAACCAAAACCTTTTAGTTGTTGCGGATCAAAACACCTTCGCGGCCGCAGGAGAAAAAACGCTGGCCGAACTGCAAGATAAGCATATTAAAAAAATGATCTTCAGCGGCCAAGACGTTCTCGTGCCTAATGAAGAAGCCATAGCGGCCGTCACAGATCTTCTTGAAGATGCGGATCTGATCATCGGTATCGGTTCGGGTGTTATACAGGACCTGTGTAAATACGTTTCCTTTTACAACAAAGTGCCGTACATTATTGTGGCAACGGCACCTTCGATGGACGGCTATGCCTCAAACGGTGCCGCCATGATCACGAACGGGATGAAAGAGACCTATCCCGCAGGACTTCCCAAGGCGATCATCGCCGACGTAGACGTTTTGGCAAACGCTCCTATGGGTATGATAAAAGCAGGATACGGTGATATCATCGGGAAGTTTTCGGCACTGAACGATTGGAAATTAAGCCGCTGCGTAAACGGCGAATATTTTTGCGACTACATATACGATCTGACCTACAGCCAAATAAAAAGGACGCTTGATTTGGCCGGCGGTATTCTGAAAAGGGACGAAGAAAGCATCCGAACGCTGATGGAAGCACTCGTGATCATCGGGATCTTGATGAGTTTTGCCGGTTCTTCACGCCCTGCGTCGGGCAGCGAACACCATTTATCGCATTTCTTTGAAATAACGGGTATTATACGGGGGGAGGACTATTTCCCCCACGGTATCGACGTTGCGTATTCTGCGGTTATAACTTCCGAAATCCGCGAGAAACTCTTGTCGGGGCCGTTTAAGGATACGCTCTATCGCCCGAAGGAGTCCGAATATCGGCGCCGGATGCAGGAGATCTATCAATCGGTTGCCGACGGATGTATGGACCTTCAAAAAAAGGTCGGAAACTATTCTGCCGATCGCTCTGTCACGTATAAAGAGAAAGAAGCCGAGATCAAGGAAATATTAGCGCAAGTCCCGACCGCCGAGGAGATCAAAGAAATGCTTTCACTTGTAGGTCTGGATATGGAGGAGTTTTACGCTCTTTACAGCAGTAAAAAACGAAACGACGCTATGTTGTATGCCAAAGATCTAAAAGATCGGTATACCGTTTTGTGGTTGTATTATGATTTGTTGGGAGATGAGAAACGTGCATGAGAACGTCAAGGTGATCGCTATGGATCTGGACGGCACCCTTACTCAGCATAAAACACCGCTGAGCCCGGAACACAGGGCGGTCCTTACGGAACTTTCAAAGCGATATACATTGCTCATGGTCGGCGCAGGGCAGGTAATGCGTATTTTTAACCAACTTCGGAATTTTCCCATTGATATTATCGGCAACTACGGTATGCAGTATGGTGTGTATAACGCGAAAACGCAGGAGATCGATATCAAACGAGATATCGTTGCCCACTGCAACAAAGAACGGATAACCGAAAAGATCAACGCATTGAGAGAAACATACGGATATACCGAATATGCGGGGGAGACCGTCGAGTTTCATCCGTCCGGATGCGTAACCTTTCCCATTCTCGGAACAAAGGCCAAACAAGAAGACAAATTGGCATTCGACCCCGACCGTGTAAAACGCAGAAAGATCTATGAAGACGTAGTAAACACCTTCAGCGATTATTGCGTTTTCGTCGGCGGCTCATCCTCGTTTGATATGGCGCCGAAACCATACGATAAGTTTTACGCCCTTGACGTATATTGTCGAGAAAACGGATATGCACACAGCGAGGTCGTATATATCGGGGATGATTACGGACTCGGCGGCAATGACGAAGCGGTTTACAAGTCGGATTTTTGTTACATTACGATCGACAATTATTTGGATTTCCCGCAAAAAGTCAGTGAACTGTTAAAGTAGGACGTAGAAAATTAAGCGGATATATTAGCGGCAGAAAGGGAGAGAGAGTATGACGGAAAAAGAATTTAATAAAATTTTCGACCACACCATTTTAAAACCGCCCACTACCGAGGAGGAACTGAAAAAGGTCTGTGAGGAAGCCGTTGGATACGGATTCTGCTCGGTAGCTGTCAATACCGGAATGGTGGCCAAATGCGCTGAGTTTCTGAAAGGCAGCGGTGTTTTGGTGGATGCCGCCGTTGGTTTCCCGCTTGGGATAACCACGATCGATGGCAAGGTTCTTGAAACGGAAGAGGCGATCAAAAACGGTGCCGGTGAAATTGACTACGTGATAAATATCGGCAGGATCAAACAAGGCGATACCGATTACATAAAAGAAGAAATGGAAAAAATTGTTTCGGTTTGCCGCAGACATCACGTAACTTCTAAAGTCATTTTCGAAAATTGTTATTTGACAGACGACGAGAAAATCGCTCTTTGCAAGATAGCCGATGAAGTAAAACCGGATTTTATAAAGACATCGACAGGATTTGGACCTTCTTCGGCAACCGTAAAAGACGTAAAACTTATGAGGGAATACGTTTCGTCGGATGTAAAAGTCAAGGCGGCAGGCGGTGTGAGAGATCTTAAGAGTTGTTTGGCAATGCTTGAAGCAGGGGCTGAACGGATCGGATGCAGTAACAGCGCGGCTATTGCAGAGGAATATAAAAATAATGTATCGGAGAGGTTTTAATTATGAAGAGCTATGTGGTTTTCGAGGATCAAAGTTGCAAAACCGTGGATGATATGCCTATGCCTAAATACGGTGAATACGACGCACTCGTTAAAATTGAAAGTTGCGGTGTATGCAATGGCACGGACACGAAAATTATTCACGGCGATTTTAAAGGGATCGATACGTATCCCGTTGTTTTGGGCCATGAAGGCGTTGGCAGAGTAGTTGAAAAGGGAAGCAAAGTCACAAACTTTGAAATCGGTGACCTTGTGCTTATGCCGTATTGGTCCGATGTGCCCGAAGGCTATACAAGCGGATGGGGTACGTATTCCGAATACAATATTGTGACCGACGCATTGGCGCAGGAAAAAGACGGCATCATTCCTGCCGACTTCTCATACGGACAGAGAAAACTCCCCGCCGATTTCGATCCGGTAAGCTCTGCCATGATCATTACGTTCCGAGAAGTTTTGAGCACAATGAAACGCTTTGGTTTTGAATCTAACAAGAGCCTTGTTGTTCTTGGCATGGGACCGGTTGGTCTTAGTTTTGTTAAATTTGCCAAACTCAGCGGTATGGGACCGGTCATTGCTATTGACATCACGGACGAGAAGTTAGAACTCGCCAAAAAACAGGGCGCAGATCACGTTATTAACAGCACCAAAGACGATATTGCAGAAACCGTTCGCAAAATTTGTCCCGACGGTGTGGATTTTTCGTTGGATGCCGTTGGCGTTTCGAGTTTCATTAACACGTCACTTGAAATTATCAAGCCGGATGCAAAGGTTTGTGTATACGGTATTTCTGCTAATATGACACAACTGGTTGATTGGAGCAAGTGCCCGTACAATTGGACGCTTCATTTTCATCAGTTTCCCTCTAAAAAGGCGGAATCCGAGGCACACGATCAGATCGTAAACTGGATAAAGGCAGGGATCCTTGACCCTAACGATTACATTTCCCACGTTTACGATTTTGCGGATATTGACAAGGCTTTTGATAACATTAAAAATAAAGTGCCGACTATGAAAATGGTTGTTAAATTTTAAGGTGTCGCTATGAATAAGTACATTTTAGCGCATGATTTAGGGACGTCGGGAAATAAAGCCACACTTTTTGATACGGACGGAAATCTGATAAAAAGTACCGTTTACTCCTACGATCTGATCACGGGAGATAACAACTCAGCCGAACAACGTGCTGACGATTGGTGGAAAGCGTTTTGTGAAACTTCAAAGGCACTCGTCAGCAAAATTGATAAGAAGGATGTAATCGCCGTTTCTTTCAGCGGTCAGATGATGGGTTGTCTTTGTGTTGACAAAGAGGGTAATCCGCTTCATAATGCTCTTATCTGGGCGGATATGCGCTCAACGGTACAGGCTGAATACATAAAGCGAAATATTGACGCTGACACGTATTATAACATTACGGGTCACAGGATAAGCGCTTCGGACAGTATCACAAAACTAATGTGGATAAGGGATAATCTGCCCGCCGTTTATAAGAACACGTATAAAGTGCTCAATGCAAAGGACTACATAATTTACAAACTTACAAATATGTTTGTAACAGAGCCGTCCGATGCATCCTCTACCTGTTTGTTGGATTTAAATACGCTTACTTGGTCTGATGAAATTGTTAAAGTCAGCGGTTTGGACAAATCAAAATTACCCGATATTCTTAGGTCGATAGATGTTGTCGGAGGCGTTACAAAGGAAGCGGCAGACCTTACGGGTCTTCTTGCGGGAACACCTGTAGTTTGCGGCGGTGGCGACGGTTGCTGCGCGGCAGTGGGTACAGGCGTTGTAAAAGAAGGGATCGCGAACTGTTGCCTTGGAACGTCCTCGTGGATATCTCTTGCATCCCAAAAGGCTGTTTGCGATAAAGATATGGCGGTATTTAATTTTGCACATATCGTACCCGGATATATTATGCCTTGCGGGACAATGCAAACAGGCGGCGGCGCTCTCAGTTGGGCGGTAAACGCTCTTTACGGCGGACTCGAAGGCTGCGAAGAATTTTCTAAAAATGATATTTACGCTTCTGTCGGTAAAGAAGTTTCGGCTTCTGAAGCGGGGGCTAAAAACTTATTGTTTCTGCCCTATCTTATAGGTGAGAGAAGTCCTCGTTGGAACGATAAGGCGAAAGGTTCATTCGTAGGCCTTACCCTTAATCACACAAGAGGCGATATGCTTCGTGCCGTTATGGAAGGCGTAGGTTATAATCTTGATATAATACTCAAGACATTCAAAAACAGCGGAAACGATATCGATGAATTGATCCTGATAGGCGGCGGTGCGCGAAATAAAATATGGCAGGAAATACTTTGTAATATTTTTGAGGTTCCCGTACTCGTTCCCAATTACCTAGAGGAAGCAACTTCCATGGGCGCGGCTATTACGGCAGGTGTCGGCGTTGGTGCTTTCAAAGATTTTGATGTAGTCAATAAGTTTATTAAGATCAATCAAGAAAACAAGCCGCATTTTGAAGCAAAAGAAAAATACACAATAATGAAAGAATTATTTGACGAATCGTACTATTCACTTAACAAAATATTTGATGAACTTTAGGGTGAGCAGTGAAACCCGAACCCGCCGCAAAGCGGGACATTTCGGTGCTTTTTGCTTCACCCGTGCTCGCAAGGCGGGAGCATTACTTCGCCCGACTGAAACAAAAACCCCTCAAAATCTCCTCGCTTCGCGGTCGTAGATTTTGAAAAGAGGGGATTTTCGTTCAGTCGCGGCAAAAACACAGCCAATACTGCCGTATTGGCGAGTATTTTAACAAAGGATGAGCGAAAATCCGCCTTTCCAAAACGGAGTTCGGGTTTGACGGCTCACCCGAAGGAGAATCGTTATGGTAAAATCCACTCTTTTTGCAAAATTACCCAATTATGTTTCTACTCCCGACGGTATGGCGATCGATTCTGAGGGTAATCTTATTCTTGCTTGTCCTAACTACGCCGATCAAAGTATGCCCGGTTGTATTCTTAAAATTGATAAAGACAGGCATATCCGAAAATGGTTTGACGTGCCGCCTCACGAAGAAACGGGACTTGCCTCTCCTATGGGAATTGCATTTGGTCCTGACGGGGATCTATACATCTGTGACAATCAGGGGTGGCCCGGTAAACCCGAGCTTGTCCGAAAGGGCAGAATTTTAAGAGTACGCCTTGACGGCGATACCATCGTGAAAACGACCGTTGTTGCCAAGAACATGGAGCATCCTAACGGTATGCGTATTAAAGACGGATATATCTATGTTACGCAAAGTTCTTTAGAGCTTGTAAAACATCCGTCGGGCAAACTTGTGAGCTGTGTTTATCGTTTTAAGTTGGATGACGAAAATATTGATATTACCAACACTTTGGAAGATAAGAATATCCTCACAACGTTTGTGACCGAAAATCCCGATGATCAATACGGCGTTGACGGCATTGAATTTGACCGCGACGGTAATTTGCTGATCGGCAACTTCGGCGACGGTGCGGTTTACAAAATCACCTTTAATGAGGACCTGTCGGTTAAATCTAATGAAATTTGGGCACAGGATAAAGAAAATCTTGAAAGCACCGACGGAATGATCATGGATGAAAACGGAAATCTGTATATTGCGGATTTTTGTGCCAACGCCATTGTGAAGATCTTACCTGACGGTACCGTTACCAAATTTGCTCAAAACGGGGATACGGACGGCTTTAACGGCGAGTTGGATCAACCCGGTGAACCTATTATCTGGAACGGCAAACTGGTTGTTTCGTGTTTTGACACGGTAACAAACGATATCGTAGTAAATACTGCTCACGAATTGCCCGCAACACTTGCAGAGATCGCGTTATAAGGAGTGATTTCAATGGCTGATCTGTTAAAACTCAGGGAATTAGTATTTGAATCGGATAACAAAGCCTGCTTTATTGAACGAGATGAAATTTTAGGACGTCTGGAAACGGAAATGGCGGATTATGACAAGCCGGACAAATTTGCCGTTATTTTTTCAAAACTGCTCAGCCGTGTTTCCGTACCCATAAATGAAAACGACTATTTTGCCGGACGTGTTGTTGAAGCATTGCCCTATGAAGGCCTGAAAACGGCAAACAGCCTTTTAAATTCAACGGGGCATCTGAGTCCGGATTACGGAAAGGTCTTGAAATGCGGCCTAAAGGGCATCGTTTCCGAAATACGGGAGATTGCAAGGGAAAAAGGGGATGCCGAATCGGAAAGTTTTGCGGAAAATGCCGCCGTTGTGGCAACAGCAGTACGGGATTACTGCTCCCGCTATGCCGAAGAAGCCGAAAAAGCAGGCTTTTCTGAAATGGCAGAAGCACTGAGGACGGTTCCTTATGAGCCTGCCTATGATTTCTATTCCGCGTTGCAGGGAATATGGATATTGCATATGATACTCAGTTGCTATATCGGCGCTCGCGATTATGCGTTCGGAAACTTTGACAAATATATGCTCGCCTTTTACGAAAAAGCTCTTGCCGACGGCAAGACGGAAGCGGAACTTACGGAACTTCTTGCCGGCTTTTTGATCAAAGCAAATGAGATCTGCGGAAGAGGGGCACACAACTACAACACGAAACCGATTTTGTGTCAGTCTTCAAAGCAATATCTCAATATCGGCGGCGAAGACCCCAACAAATTTTCAACGGTATGCCTGAAAGCGGCGGAGCTCAATAATATGTCTCAGCCGGAGATCGTCGTCCGTTTAAAGCCGGATGCGGATGCCGAGTTTACCGCGCAGGTGTTTCGGTCTCTTGCGGTTTTGACAGACAAGGTCAACGTATATAATTACGACACGATTTTCAAATGTCTTACGGATCGGGGTGTTCATCCGGATATAGCGAAAGATTTTACGTATTCGGCTTGCTGTACCTTCGATCTGCATTATCATAATCCGAGAGGCGAATATTACGTTCCCACCGTACAGATCTTTCTTGAAGTTCTGCACGGTAAAAAGTATACTTCGACAGAAGAAATTTTAAAGGACTATACGGCGGCGTTGTCGGAGGATATGAAAAATCGCCACTGGATAAAGTCAACGGAAAATATGCGTCAGACTACGCTGCTGGATTCCTTGCTCCTCACGGACACGGCAATGGAATGTAAGTATGCATACGACAAAGACCGTGCGTATTGCCTCAACAATTACTTCTTATCCGGAGTGGCGACCGTGGGTGACTCGCTTATGGTACTTGATACGCTTGTTTTCAAGGAAAAACGGTATTCCTACACGGAATTTATGAAGATCCTTGATGAAAATTACGAAAACAACGAAGAACTTAGAAGTGAAATACTGAGTTACGAAAGATTCGGAAACGACGGCGAAAATGATAAGTACACGGCTATGGCAGGCAGGGCTATGGTCGATGCCGTTGACAAACTCCCAAAGCGCGATAATGAATATAACATTCCGGGATTTTACTCTCTGGAGCGCGACAATCGTTGGCGCGGCGAAACAGGCGCGTCACCCGACGGAAGAAAACACGGTGAACCGTTCAGCGAAAATCAGTCCCCCACGTACGGCGCGGATAAAAACGGCATAACGGCGCTTTTGAAAAGCGTTGCCAAACTTCCTTTTGAACGAACGGCAGGCGGCGGACTCAATCTGACCTTTTCGCAAAAGGTTTCCCCCGACGTGTTAAAAGCGCTTGTACTGTCCTATTTCAGTATGGGTGGTTTGCACGTGGGCATCAGTGTCATAGATCGCAAAACCCTCGAAGATGCCATGGTACACCCCGAAAAATACAAGAGCCTTACCGTTCGCCTTTACGGCTTCAGTGAATATTTTATAAGTTTGCCCCCATGGCAGCAGTTGGCTATTCTTAACAGAACGGAGTATAGTGTCTAACATGAAAGGTATTGTTTTCAATATCCAAAGGTTTTGTATCAATGACGGACCCGGCATTAGAACTACGGTTTTCTTTAAGGGCTGTCCGTTGCGTTGCGGGTGGTGTCACAATCCGGAATCGCATTCCGGCGATATCGAGATCATGTGCGAAAACGGCAAAGAAGAGATTTGCGGAACGTATATGTCTGTGGAAGAGGTTATAGCTGAGGTCTTGAAAGATCGCGTCTTTTACGATCATTCCGACGGCGGAATGACCCTATCCGGCGGCGAGCCGCTGATGCAGTTGGATTTTGCATATGAACTTTTAAAGCAAGCAAAACAAAACGGACTGCATACCTGCG
This sequence comes from Oscillospiraceae bacterium, assembly GCA_015065865.1. Lineage (GTDB taxonomy): Bacteria > Bacillota > Clostridia > Oscillospirales > Acutalibacteraceae > SIG588. Next base: position 45,691 of record SVPM01000009.1, read on the forward strand.
TTGAAACATGCGGTTTTGCAAAAACGGAAGACCTTCTGAAAATCGCTGAATTTACGGATATTTTCCTTTATGATTGGAAACTGACCGACAGTGAACTGCACGAAAGATATACCGGCGTGAGCAACCGATTGATACTTGAAAATTTGAAAGCAATGGATTCAGCCGGCTCCAAAATCATTCTAAGATGTCCCGTGATTCCCGATGTTAATGAAACCGACGACCATTTTTGCGGTATCGCGGACGTTGCTAACTCTCTCGAAAACATTGTGGCTGTTGAAATTGAACCGTATCATTCTTTAGGTAACAACAAATATAAAAAGCTCGGCAAAACGGAGAGGATCCAAAGTTTCCGACAGCCAACCGAGCAGCAAGCAGAAGAATGGATCGCGAAAATTCAAAGGCAGACCGAAATTGTTGTAAAAAAAGCATAGTAAGTCTATAAACGAAAAAGCACTTCTCGCGAAGTGCTTTTTTCTTTTGGCGGAGTCGGGCGTAGCCGTCCGTTATCACAAAAAAATAAAGATGGCGGGGGAGTGCGGCGGTGCGCCGAGGTGATTACGATCATCAATCAATGATTTCATAAGAAAACGCATTCAAGTTGTTTTCGGAGTGAAAGGTTACATTCCGCTCTAAAATTTCATGGAGTTTGGTGATATAGTTGTCAAACTCCGTTGACAAACCGTTCTCACCACGAATAATCACTTTATCGGCATCACACTCGCTCCAAAGTAAATCCCAAAAGGCACTCCAGTTCTTTCCATATGCTGTGGGAAAGTGGAATGCCATACGGATGCGTTCATGCAGATCAAACGGAGTTTTGCAGTCGGTTAAGTCCAATTCAATAATGTTCATTGAGGCACCCTACAGTCAACTTACAACTTCGTAATCGAAAGGACAATCGCTGCTTGCCCAATCTTGTTTGTTCTCTTCCAACATTTCCAGAACGACCTTGACGGTACCTTTCAATTCGTCAGCAACGGCATTGCTGCCAACGACCGAGATGAATGCTACATTGCAATCGGTATTAAGGCAATCCCAAAACGCGTCCCAATTCTTGCCATACCACGTGGGGAAATCGAAAGCAACGCGGATTCTTTCGTGGAGATCGAACGGGGTTTTGCAGCCGGTTAGGTCCAATTCGATGATTTTCATAGGCAGAGTTCCCCCATCAACTTACAACCTCATAATCGAAAGGACAGTCGCTGTCTGCCCAATCTTGTTTATTTTCTTCTAACATATCCAAAATAACTTTTATAGTGTCTTTTAACTCATCGGCAACGGTGTTGCTGCCCACGACCGACAAGGATGTTATATCACAATCGGTGTTAAGACAATCCCAAAATGCATCTAAGTTCATCCCGTAGTAATCGGGGAAGTGTAATGCCTCTTTGATGCGCGTGTGCAGTTCGTGCAGATTTTGACAACCGCTGAAATCCAATGTTGCGTGCTTCAATGACATATAAATTCTCCTTAAATAATTTCATAAAACGTTTCATAGTGGTCATATGTAACGAAAACAAGGCCGTCATTTGACCATAGGATACGCTGTGAATTGCGTGCCCCTGACTTGTAGTTAATGTCGGCTTCATACCATATGCGTCCGACGGCTTGGGGTAAATGCCCATTTGCGTTATGGTAGATACCTTTTGCCAGCGTTTTTCCATTGGCATAGTCTGAAACCAAACGACCTTTTTTCCAACCAAGATGTTTTAAGTCTTGCTGCGTGACATAATACTCCGGAAGCACTCCTTCATATTTCAGTTTCCAATCAGCACCATAAACACCTTTGAAAGTGGCGGTTCCTGCGATGATGGCTTCCATCAATTGAATTTTGCATCGGCAAAACCCGTGTAGGCGTGGTTTGGGGATAGGGTCTTCTGCGATCAACCAAATCTTCCCATGATAACTTGCGCACACGAAGCATCGTTTGTAATCCTCGATGCTGACCCAGTG
>SVPM01000010.1 GCA_015065865.1 Oscillospiraceae bacterium
TAAAAGTGTTTGTCCCCGGCGATTACACGGGCGACGTGATGGGCGACGTCAATAAACGCCGCGGACGCGTGCTCGGTATGCACCCCTCGGCGGATGAACCGAACGTTACCTGTGTGGAAGCGGAGGTCCCGATGGCGGAAATGTCCGATTTCTCCACCACCTTGCGTTCGATGACGCAGGGGCGCGGCCGTTTTACCTCCGTGTTCGAGCGGTATGAAGAAGCGCCTGCCCACGTGGCACAGAAGGTTATTGCGGAATACAAGACCGACGAAGAATAAGAAAAACATACGAAAAAAGCGGCAGAGTCCTCTGCCGCTTTTTCCTGTAAACCACTTGATTTTAGTCGAGAACGGTGCTATAGTTTGATAAAGTACCGTGAGGGGGGGAGTCGGATGGAAACGATCGAGAAAAACACGGTGAAAGCCGAAAATCAGTTGAAGGCGGATCAATATATCACTTATATAAATCCAAACGGAAAAGGAAAACGCTTTTTAGTGGTGGGCAATTCCATTACCCGCCATGGGGTTAAGCACGATATCGGTTGGCATAACGATTGGGGTATGGCGGCAAGCGATATCGAGCGGGATTACGTACATATTTTGTACCGCGCGCTGTGTGAACGGTATCCCGATGCGGTGATGTGCATCACACAGGTGGCAACGTGGGAGCGCGAGTTCAAAAACGGTACCGCCATTTTGCCGACGTTTCAAGAAGCGCGCAGGTTTGGGGCGGATGCGTTAGTGATGCGTTTAGTGGAAAATTGCCCCAACAATGCGGAGGATATACCGCTCTTTAAAAAACGCTATGTGGAGTTTGTGGAGTTTTTACGAGGAGATACGGTGAGCCAAACGGTCGTTACCACCGGCTTTTGGCACCATCGTTTCGATGCAGGCATCCGTGAATGTGCGGATGAAAACGGGTATACCTTGGTGACACTCGGTGACCTCGGCGAGGACGAGAGCATGAAAGCCATCGGTTTGTTCCACCACGAAGGGGTGGCAAATCATCCGGGGAATAAGGGAATGCAAGCGATCGCCGACCGTATTTTGGCGGGACTCGCGGAGAAATAAGGTATGCGTGAAACCGAGGAAGATACGCTGTGTGTGAAGTGCTGCTGAACCGTGCGCCAAACCAAAGGTACCCGATTCTTTGATGGATCCAAGCAAGAAGTGTTTCCGAAAGCGGATTTCTATTGTTGCACGGCGACAGATGCGTTCGATATGGTGCTGAAACTGCACGATGATGGCGAAATACCCTATATGAAAAACGAGGTGGTTTACGTTGAGTAACATACAGTTGCCCGCCGATGTAAAGCGAGCGGTGCGGAAAATTCGGTGGCGCAGTATCGGCTGTTCGCTCGTGTGGTATTTATTGTGGGCGGTCAGTTTGTGGCAATATTATGCTCGTAATAGCGATGTGCACCCGCATTGGTCTTTGTTATTTTTTACCTTAGCGGTATTGCTGTTGCCGCTGTGGATGTTTCGCTTGGATAAGGCGCTGTTTGATCGTTCGTGGACGGGAGAGATCGTAAAGATCAAATACCGTAAGATGTCCGAGATCCCCTTTTTGAGCGAGGACATCGGACGGGTGGAACGGCGAGATACGGCGATTCTGTACGTTCGTTTGCCAAACGGAAAAAAACGCCGAACCGCTTGCCGTCGGTTGTGGTATGCCGCCGACCGTTGCTACAAAGCAGGGGACACGGTGCGCCACATTCCGTTGGTGCCGTTGCCGCAAAATCTCACTGCAAAGCCGGAGGGCGGGAAACTCTGCTTGATGTGTGCAACCTTGAGCGAGGACAGCCATGAACACTGTGCGGCATGTAACCATACGATATTGTAAAAAAGCGCCCGTGAGGGCGCTTTTTTACATAAATATTACAGTTTTGTAATCTTAAAATCCTTCGCTTTCGGTTGACAAGCGGTAAGCAGTTTGCTATTATATATTATATATATCTATATATCTTATGCAAGGAATGAAAAGTATGATTCGCAGTATGACAGGCTTCGGCCGCGCACAAGAGCACGTGGCGGGTATGGATGTAACGGTAGAGATTCGTTCGGTCAATCACCGATACTTTGAGTGTGCCACCCGCTTGCCCCGTGCCTACGGCTTTTTGGATGAAAAGCTGAAAAACTTTTTGCAAACCAAAGTCACCCGCGGCAAAGTGGACGTGTCGGTGTATATCGACCTTACCGACGTACCCGGTACCGAGGTGGTGGTAAACAAAGCGTTGGCCGAAGCGTATCTGAAAGCGGGGGTGGAGTTGGAGAACGCGTTCGGCTTGAAGAACGATATGACGGTGCGTTCGGTTGCCCAATATCCCGATGTGTTGACGGTGCGCCGTGCGGCGGAAGATGAAGAGGCCGTGTGGGCGGCTGTTCGCACGGTGGCCGAGGAGGCGCTCATCCGTTTTGTGGAAATGCGTGAGCGGGAAGGGGCGAAGTTGCGGGAGGATATTCTCACACGCCGCGAAACCTTGCTTTCTGCCGTGGCTTTTGTGGAAGAGCGTTCGCCCGCGTTGGTGCGAGAGTATATGGATAAGTTGGAAGGCAGGATGCGTGATCTGCTTGACGGCACCGCGGTGGATGAATCTCGCCTGCTGACCGAAGCGGGCTTGATTGCCGATAAACTGGCGGTGGCGGAAGAAACGGTACGTTTGCGTAGCCATTTGGAACAACTCGAACAACTGGTGAACAGTAACGAGCCGGTGGGCCGTAAACTGGATTTCTTGGTGCAGGAGATCAACCGCGAAGTGAACACGACCGGCTCAAAGATACAGGACTTGCAAGTTACCCGCGTGGTGGTGGATATGAAGTCCGAGATCGAAAAGATACGCGAGCAGATTCAGAACATCGAGTAAGAGGACACGGTATGAAGCTTATTAACATTGGTTTTGGAAATATGGTGTCCGCCGAACGCTTGGTGGCGATCGTGAGTCCCGACTCTGCGCCCATTAAGCGTATCGTGCAGGATGCCAAAGACCGCGGCGCATTGATCGACGCCACACACGGCCGTCGCACACGCGCCGTACTGCTCACCGACAGTGAACATGTGATACTTTCGGCAGTACAACCCGAAACGGTGGCAAACCGCTTTGCAGAGGAGGCAGACGAGGATGCAGAATGAACAAACACGCGGCCTGTTGATCACCTTGTCCGGTCCGTCGGGTTCGGGCAAAGGTACGATCGTGAAGTCGTTGTTGAGCAAACGTGCGGATACGGTGCTTTCCGTGTCCGCTACCACCCGCGCCCCGCGCGAGGGGGAGATCGACGGCGTTCACTATCACTTTATCGACCGCGAAACGTTTCTTCGTATGATCGAAGATAATGCGTTTTTGGAATACGCCGAATACAACGGCAATTTCTACGGTACACCCAAAGCACCCGTGGAAGCCGAACTGCTGGCGGGACACAACGTGCTGTTGGAGATCGAGGTGCAAGGCGCCGAAAAAGTGATGGACAGCGGCGCGGAAATGGTTTCGATATTCATCACGATTCCTTCGATGCAGGAATTGGAACGCCGCCTACGCGGGCGCGATACCGAAACCGAGGAGACCATTCTTTCCCGTTTGTCGATTGCCGAGCGGGAACTGAAACGGGCGTTTCGTTACGATTATGTGGTGTTGAACGATGACGTTGATGCCGCCGTTGAACGTATCGAAACGATCATACAAGCAGAAAATATGCGGTATTCCCGCATGAGTAAGACAGTGATGGAGGTATTGGAAGTATGTTAAGACCGACGGATATTGAAAATTTGAAGGGCGAAAAGAGCCGCTATGCCGTGGTGATCGGCGTGGCCAAACGTGCACGTGACATTGCGGACCGTGCAGAACAGGATGGGGTCATCTTGTTGGAGAAGCCTGTCAGCATGGCGATTGCCGATCTGACTACGGGAGATTATAAGATCCTGATGTCGGAGAACGAGGAAGATACGCCCGACGAAATGGCGGAGATCGCAGAATAATCGGTACAGTTTGTAAACGGGAGGGATGACAGTGTATCTGCCGCATGTGGTAAAAGTGGCTGTGGAACAAGCATCCTTCCATTTCGATAAACTGTACAGTTATACCGTTCCCGAAGAGTTTTGGCCGATAGAGCGCGGATGCCGCGTGGTGGTGCCGTTCGGCGGGGGAAACCGCAAACGGCAGGCGGTGGTGATGGAGATCGATACCGCCGCCGAAGTTGAGCAATTAAAACCGCTGTGCGCGGTATTGGATACCGCGCCGTTGTTGGATGACGAGTTGCTGAAACTTGCCATGTGGATGAAACAGCGCACGTTTTGCACGGTGTTTGATGCGGTGCACACGATGATACCGACGGGGTTTTCTATGAAGTTGACTCCGGTATACCGCACAGCGGTGAATGTCGAAACATTGGCAGATCCTTCGCTTTCGGTGGAGGAAAAACGCCTGCTCGACACGCTTTCGAAGTATGAAGACGGGCTGGAACGAGGTCGGTTGCTGGCGTTAATGGGGCTGGAGGCAGATTCGCCGATGCCGCAACGGTTGGTGGATCGCGGCTATCTTCTGCGTACCGATGTCGCGGCACAAAGCGGCAGTGATGCTACGGTGCGTATGGCGCGTTTGACGGTGCCGTCGGATACGGTGGAAGACCTGGTGAAACAGTACGCCTGCACCCCGAAACAAACGGCGGTGGTACGCTTGCTGTGCGAAGCGGGTGAGGCCTCGGTCAAAGAGGTGTGCTATTTTGCGGGGGTCACCACGGCGGTGGTGCAAGCGCTGGTCAAAAAGGAACTGATAACCGTATACGAGCGCGAAGTGCTTCGTTCACCGCACGCAAACCGTGAGGAGCGTCCTCCCATCTGCTCGGTGGCGTTGAACGAGGAACAGCATACGGTATACAGCGGTCTGCTCGCGCAATATCGTCGCCGCGAAGGCGGGGCGGCACTGTTGTTCGGTGTGACCGGCAGCGGTAAAACGCAGGTGTATATGAATCTCATCGACCGCGTGCTGGAGGATGGCAAGCAGGTGTTGGTACTGGTTCCCGAAATTTCGCTTACGCCGCAAGTGTTGGATCTTTTTTTGCGGCGATACGGTGCGCGGGTAGCGGTGCTGCACAGCGGGTTGTCCATCGGTGAGCGAATGGATGAATACAAGCGCATCAAACGTGGGGATGCGGATATCGTGATCGGTACCCGTTCGGCGGTGTTTGCACCGCTCACCCGTATCGGCTTGATCGTGATGGATGAGGAACAGGAGCACACCTATAAATCCGAATCCAATCCGCGTTACCACGCGCGGGACGTGGCACGATTCCGTTGTGCGTATCACAAGGGGCTGTTGTTGTTGTGCTCTGCTACCCCGTCAATTGAAAGTTATCATGCGGCAAAGAGCGGGCGGTATGCACTGTTTTCACTCACAAACCGTTACGGCAACGCCGCACTGCCTGCTGTGCAGATCGCCGACCTGCGCGGTGAATCGCTGATCGGTGCGGTGGGGGAACGGTTGCGACAGGGGATTGCCGAATGTCTTGATAACAAGCGGCAAGCGATCTTACTCCTCAACCGTCGCGGGTACAACACACACGTGACCTGCCCTACCTGCGGTTACGTGGTAACCTGCCCGTTTTGCAGTGTGTCGATGACCTATCACCGTGCCAACGGACGGCTGATCTGTCACTATTGCGGTCACACCCAAGCGGCAACGCATCATTGTCCTACCTGCGGGTCGGATAAGATGCGCTATGCGGGGCTCGGCACTCAGCGACTGGAAGACGAGATACGTGAGATGTTTCCCGAAGCATCGGTGCTTCGCATGGATGCGGACACCACGATGTCCCGCTTTGCGTATGAACAGCGATTCAGCGAATTTGCGGCAGGGAAATACGATATCATGATCGGCACGCAAATGGTGGCGAAAGGATTGGATTTCCCGCGTGTCGGGCTGGTCGGTGTCGTTTCGGCGGACCAAGCACTGTACGGTGGGGATTACCGCAGTTTTGAGACCGCGTTTTCACTGCTCACGCAGGTCATTGGCCGCGCAGGGCGGCGGGAAGAGATTGGCCGTGCCGTTATTCAAACCTATACACCCTCCTGTTACGTGATGGAACTTGCCGCGCGACAGGATTACGAAGGATTTTACGAAACCGAGATCGAAGCGCGGCGTATGATGCGGTATCCGCCGTATACCAATTTGTGTGTGTTTACGGTATCGGGTATGCAGGAAGAAGCGGTAAAAGCGGCGATGCAGACTTTTTTGCAGATGTTGCACACGGCGGTCACGGGCACGTATGCGGGAATTCCCGTTATCGTTTTGGATCCCACGCCGGCGTTGGTTGCCAAAGCTTCGGGGCGGTATCGTTATAAATTGGTGATGAAAGCCAATAATACAAAAGCATTGCGTGAAATGATCGGTGAATTGCTTGCCGCCTTTTCCCGCAAAAAAGAACACAAAAATATGTTGCTGACGGTAGACATTGATCCCGTGAGCATTGTATAAATTTTGAAGGAGGATTTGCGGTGGCATTGCGTAACATAGTAAAAGAGGGCGATCCGACTCTGGCAAAAGTGTGCCGTCCCGTGACGGATTTTGATGAACGACTGTGGCAGCTGCTGGACGATATGGCCGAAACCTTGGAAAAGGCAGATGGCGTGGGGTTAGCGGCACCGCAGGTGGGTATACTGCGCCGTGTGTTTATTATGAATTTCGGTCAAGGGGTGATCGAAGCGGTCAACCCCGAAATTGTGGACCGTAAAGGCACGCAGGAAGAGCAGGAAGGCTGCCTTTCCTGTCCCGGCGAATACGGCATTACCCGTCGTCCCAAAAAGGTGAAACTGAAAGCACAAGACCGAAACGGCAAATGGTTTTATATGAACGGGGAAGATCTGGTGGCGCGTTGCATTTGCCACGAGAGCGATCATTTGGACGGTGTGCTGTTTAAGGAACATGTCATACGGATGTTGGAGGTATAAATGAAGGTCGTATTTATGGGTACGCCCGATTTTGCCGTGCCTTGCTTGGAACGCCTTTTGCAGGAGGGACACGAGGTGTCTTTGGTCGTCACCCGTGCCGACCGGCCGAAAGGGCGCGGTCATAAAATGACACCGCCGCCTGTAAAGGAGTGTGCCTTGTCGCACAACCTTCCGGTGTTACAGCCCACCACGTTGAAGGATGATGCGGTGTATGAAGCACTTGCGGCGGAACAAGCCGATGTGTTTGTGGTGGTGGCGTATGGGCGGTTGTTGCCCCAACGCGTGCTTGATTTGCCGCGTTACGGATGCATCAACATTCACGCGTCTTTGCTTCCGAAATACCGCGGTGCTGCGCCGATCCAATGGGCGGTGCTGAACGGTGAGAGCGAATCGGGTGTCACGTCTATGCAGATGGATGCGGGATTGGATACAGGGGATATGTTGCTCACTGCTCATGTGCCGATCACGGCGGATATGACGGGCGGCGAGTTGCACGATGTACTCTCGCTGCTTGGTGCAGATGTGTTGGCCGATACCTTGACAGGGTTGGCAAACGGCACGTTACAACCGCAAAAACAAGGGGAGACCACCACGGAGTACGCCGCCATGTTGGATAAATCCCTTTGCCCGCTGGATTTTCGCAAAACCGCCCCCCAATTACACGACCAAGTACGCGGCCTCAACCCATGGCCTTCGGCGAGTTGTCGCTGCGATGGGAAATTGCTGAAGGTGCACAGAAGTGCGGTCGGCGGTGCGGCGAACGCGCCGTGCGGAACGGTTGTAAAGTTAGATCCCTTAACGGTTGCGTGCGGCGAAAACACCTCACTGGTTCTTCTGGAAATACAGGCGGAAGGGTCGAAACGTATGGCGGCGGTCGACTTCCTGCGCGGACACGCGTTGCCGCTCGGCACGATTTTGGAGTAAGGAGAGATTGTTACGTATTTCGACGTATACTATTTGATTTTGGTGGTGCCTGCACTGCTGTTGGCGTTGTGGGCACAGGTGAAGGTGAAAACCACCTTCTCCAAATACAGCAAGATCCCTGCACGTATGACCGGTGCCGATGCCAGCCGTGCCATTCAGCGGCAGAACGGGTTGGCGGTGACGGTGGAGGCGACACGCGGTAACTTGACCGATCACTTTGACCCCAAGGCCAACGTGATTCGCTTGTCGGAGCCGGTGTGTAACGTGGCCTCCGTTGCGGCGGTCGGTGTGGCGGCACACGAAACGGGGCATGCACTGCAATATGCCGAAGGGTATGCTCCGATGAAACTGCGCCACTCCATCGTGCGTATCACGCAGTTTGCTTCGAGTGCTTCCTTTTGGTTGTTTGCCATCGGATTGCTGATCGGTGCTTACGCCGAAAATTACACGGTGGCGTATCTCGGCGTGTTCGGTTTCTTCATTATGTTCTTCTTCCAACTGATCACACTGCCTGTGGAATTCAATGCCAGTCGCCGTGCGATGAAAGCGTTGGAGGCACAGGGGATCCTTTCGGATGAGGAATTGCGCGGTGCGCGCAAAGTACTGTCTGCCGCGGCGCTGACTTACGTGGCGGCGATGTTGGTGGCGCTCGGTCAATTCTTACGTTTGTTGATCGTTCTCGGCAACAGGAGACGCGACTGAATGAATGCCCGTGAGTGGGCGGTGCGCCTGTTGACCGATGTCCGACGGGAGGAGGGGTACTCCAATATCCTGTTGGAAAATATGTTGAGTAAGACCGCACTTTCGGCGGCGGACAAAGGGTTGGTCACCCGCTTGGTATACGGTGTGATCGAGCGTCGGATCACCTTGGATTGGTGCTTGTCTGCCTGTGCGGATAAACCGCTCAAAAAACTGCATCCCTTTGTGTTCGATACACTGCGCGTGGCGGCGTATCAACTGCTGTATATGGAGCGCATTCCCGTTTCGGCGGCGGTGAACGAGGCGGTCAAATCGGTGAAAAAGAAGCAACCGTATGCCGCAGGGATGGTCAATGCCGTACTGCGTAATTTGGATTGCCGCCGCGAAACGCTGTGGGAAGAGTTGCCCACAGGGGATCGCGGGTTGTCGGTAAAATATTCCTGCCCCGAATCGCTGATTGCTTTTTGGCGTGCGGCGTATGGGGAAGAACGGCTTTCGGCGTTGCTCGAAGGTATCAACGAAGCCCCGCCCGCATACGTGCGGGTTAACACGCTCGCGACGGATACGGCGGCCTTTTCTGCCGCGTTGCAACAAGCGGGGGTGGCACACCGCGTGATGTCCTCGCCGCCGCACTGTGTTAAGGTGCAGGATGCCGCCGCCCTGCAAACGCTGGATGATGAGGTCAAGCATTGGTATTATCACCAAGACTTAGCTTCCCAGTACTGCTGTATGGCGTTGGGTGCCGTGCCGGATGAGCGTGTGGCGGATGTGTGTGCCGCTCCCGGCGGCAAAACGTTTACGGTCGCGCAATATATGGAGAACCGTGGTGAGATCGTAGCAAGCGATCTGTATGCTGCCAAATGTGACGAAATGGAGCGACGGGCAAAAAAACTCGGTGTGACGATGGTCCGGACGGTGTGCCGCGATGCCTCGCAACCGACACCGTCGGCGATGCACGGACGGTTTGACCGTGTGATCTGTGACGCTCCCTGTTCGGGGTACGGTGTGATTCGCCGTAAACCCGAAATTCGGTATAAAGACCCTGCCGTTTGCAGGGATCTGCCGCCGCTGCAGTTGAAAATACTGAACGAAGCCGCTAAACTGGTAAAAGCGGGCGGTGTGTTGCAGTATTCCACCTGTACCCTAAACCCCGCAGAGAATCGCGAGGTTGCCGAAGCGTTTTTGCTGGCCAACCCCGATTTTACGCCCCGCGCACTCGTCGGGTTACCCGACAGCGTGTTGGAAGAACCCGCGTGGTGTCGCACGTTGTTTCCCGCGTATCACGGAACCGATGGGTTCTTTATTGCATCATTCCGAAAGAGGTGACACGAACCGTTGATTGACATTAAATCCTTGCCCCGTGAACAATTGAAGAACAGCGTAACGGCGGCGGGATTTCCGGCGTTTCGTGCCGCACAGATCGCGAACTGGTTGGATCGCGGTGTGACCAATTTTGACCGTATGAGCAACCTGCCTGCCGACTTGAAAGCGTGGCTGAAAGCCGAATGTTGCGTTCCCACCGTGACGATCGAGAAACGATTGGAATCCGCCAAGGACGAAACGGTCAAGTACCTGTTTCGTTTGGCGGACGGTGAAACGGTGGAATCGGTGCTGATGCACTATCATCACGGATGGTCACAGTGTTTGTCCACACAGGTCGGCTGCCGTATGGGATGCACTTTCTGTGCCACCGGAATGGGTGGGTTGGTGCGTAACCTTTCGGCGGCGGAAATGATGGCACAGATCGAAGCGGCGCAAGCCGACCGCGCGGTGCGGGTATCCTCCATCGTGTTGATGGGCATGGGCGAGCCGCTGGACAATTACGACAACGTTCTTCGTTTTTTGCGGATGCTGTCCGAACCCGATGGCGTACATATCGGTATGCGTCACGTATCGCTTTCCACCTGCGGCTTGGTGGATGGGATATACCGCTTGATGGAAGAGAACTTACAGTTGACCCTGTCGGTCTCACTGCATGCCCCGAACGATGAGATCCGTTCCCGCACCATGCCGGTGAACCGACGATGGGGTGTGGAGGAGTTGCTCAAAGCCTGCCGCACCTATGCGGATACAACGGGGCGGCGCATCTCGTTTGAATACGCTATGATCGATGGCGTGAACGATAGCGATGCCTGTGCCGAAGAGTTGGCAAAAAGACTCAAAGGCATGTTGTGTCATGTGAACCTCATTCCGGTGAATGAGGTGGAAGGAAAATCACAAAAACGCAGTCGTGCCGAACGCATTGCCGCGTTTTCGGATATATTGGCCGCACGAGGGATCACGGTTACCGTGCGGCGCACCTTGGGAGCGGACATCAATGCTTCCTGCGGACAGTTGCGGCGTGCGGCTGACCGCGAAAACGATCAAACAGAAAGGGGGGATCCGTGATGCGCGTGTACGGAAGAACCGATGTCGGACGGGTACGCCAAAGTAACCAAGACGCGTTTGTTTGCGGCACACTGTCGGATACGGCGTTGTTTGCGGTGGTGTGCGACGGTATGGGCGGCGCCAACGGCGGTAACATCGCCAGTGCGATCGCCGCAAAAGTGACGGCGGAACGCTTGGTGGAGAATTACCGCGACAATATGACGATGGATTCGGTGCACAATATTTTGGAATCGGCGGTGTCTGCCGCCAACGCCGAAATATACGACGCCGCGTTGGCGGATCCTTCGTTACGCGGAATGGGCACCACAATGGTGGTGGCGGTGGTATGCGGCGATCAAGTGTGCGTGGCGCACGTGGGCGACAGCCGTGCATACAGCCTGACCCGCAAGGAACGGCGCATTCGGCAGGTCACTACCGACCATTCGGTGGTGCAGGAAATGATTGCCAGCGGCAAACTTACCCAAGCACAAGCCAAAAATCACCCACGCAAGCATTTCATAACCCGTGCACTCGGCGTGGAAGAAACGGTTGAGTGCGATTTCACCGTGTTTCCGTATCCGGAAAACGGCATGCTTTTGCTCTGTACCGACGGCCTTACCAATATGGTCGATGCGGATGAGATAAATATCATAGCGTATTCCTCGGGTAAAGACGAAATAGCCGATCGCTTGATCGCCGCTGCCAATATGAGCGGAGGAAGCGACAACATCACGGTGGCAGTAATCTTGCCGGATACAAGAAAGGATGGCTCAAATGGATAAGTACATCGGAAAGCGGCTGGAAGGTCGTTACGAAATCAAAGAGATCATCGGTGTGGGCGGTATGGCGTACGTATACAAGGCGTATGATAACATCGATGATCGTGTAGTAGCGGTCAAGATTCTGAAAGAGGAGTTTTTGGCGAACGAGGAATTTACCCGCCGCTTTAAAAACGAATCGAAAGCGATCGCCATTCTCTCCCATCCGAACATCGTGCGGGTGTATGACGTGAGTTTCGGCGAAAAACTGCAGTATATCGTGATGGAATACATCGACGGTATCACGTTGAAGGAATACATCGACCAGAAAAAGATCATTCCGTGGAAGGAAACGGTGCACTTTACGGTGCAGGTGTTGCGCGCGTTGCAACACGCACACGACAAGGGTATCATCCACCGCGACATCAAACCGCAGAACATTATGCTGACTTCCGACGGCACCATCAAGGTGACGGATTTCGGCATTGCACAATTCTCCCGCAACGAGATTCGTACCGACAGCGAGCGGGCGATCGGTTCGGTGCATTACATCAGCCCCGAACAGGCAAGCGGCGGCATCACCGATGAAAAGGCAGATATCTATTCGCTGGGTGTGATGCTGTATGAAATGCTGACGGGCAAACTGCCGTTTGAGGCGGATAACGCCGTGTCGGTTGCCATTATGCAACTGCAATCTACGCCCTCTATGCCGCGTGAGATTAATTCCTCCATTCCCGAAGGGCTTGAGGAGATCACGATGAAGGCGATGCAAAAGGACCCCGCAAAGCGTTATCAGTCGGCGGCAGAAATGCTGTATGATATCGATGAGTTTAAACGCAATCCCAGCATCCATTTTGAATACAAATACGTGTTCGTGGACGAAACCCCCACCCGTTTTGTGGAGACGATCGCCAAGGTGCGCGAAAACGAGCGGGTGACGGAAGAAGAGGAGGAAGAGGCACCCGCACGCCGTTTCCCCGTGTTGCCCGTTTTGGCGGCGATCGCGGCGGCGCTGGTGGTTATCGCGCTGTTTGTCGTGGGCGGTTGGTTGATCACCAATATTTTGAGGGGCGATCCCAATGCAGATGCCGGCATGATCACCATTCCCGATTTGATCGACGAGCAGTTTGTGGATCAGGAGACCTTCCTTGCGGAATATCCCCAACTGGCATCGCTCAACATCACCGTGACGCGTCAGTGGGATGATACTCATGCGGAAAACGCCATTATCTCCACCGATCCGAAACCGAAGAAGAAACTGGAACCGGGCGAAACGTTGAGCATCACGGTCAGCCGCGGTGCCCATATGGTGCAGGTGTTGGAGATCACGGCAGATGAACCCGCAGACGTGTATATCACCCGTTTGCAGAACGCCGGTTTTGAGGTGGTCCGCAAAACTATGGCCAGCGAGGAGATCGCGCAGGGGATGGTGGTACGTAGTGAACCGTCCTATCCCGATTCAGTGGCGTACGGCAGTGCGGTGACGGTGTTTATCAGCAGCGGTTCCGAGAACATTGAACCTGAACTTGTGAAGGTACCGAACGTGGATCAGTTGACTGAAGCGGCCGCCCGTACCGCACTGGAAGAAGCGGGCTTTGTGGTCGGTACGGTGACCACTGTGAATCATCCCGAATATCTGGCGGGTTTGGTGGCAAAGCAAGAACCCGCGGCGGAAACCGAAGCGGAAACGGGTAGCACGGTGAATTTGGTGCTGGCCTCGGGTTACCGTGACGTAACGCTCACATTGCCTATGCCCGAAACCTCCTCGGTCATTTCGCTGGAAGTATTCGTGGACGGTAAGTTGCAGACCGCGCCCGAATATTCTTCCGAGTTGCAGAACATTTTGCCCAGCGTGGTTTCGGCGTGGAACTTCACTTTCAGAGAGAAGATCGCCAGTTATAAGGTGACCTTCCGTATCAAGGGCGAAGGAACCGGTGCATTTAAGTTGTATGCCAGTTACACCGTAAACGCCATAACCGGTCAATGGACGCAGGATGTGTTGTATCCGTTCACTACTCCGACGACGACCTCACCCACAAACGATGTGGCAGTGACTACCGCGCCGGACAATACCGCCCCGACAGAGGTACAGGGTGCCGCATGAGTATGGTGCACGATCAAGGATTGGTATTAAAAGGCGTGGGTGGGTTGTACACCGTGGCGGTGGAAGACCGCACGGTGGAATGCCGTGCCTGCGGGCGGTTTCGCCGTGAGCGTATCACCCCGTTAGCGGGCGATCGCGTAACGGTGGAATTTCAAGAGGACGGGAGCGGGTTTTTAACCGAGATCCTTCCGCGTCGTAACGTGTTGGTGCGCCCGCCCGTGGCGAATTTGGATTTGTTGGTTATTGTGGCCTCTGCCGCACAACCCGCCCCCAACACGTTGGTAATGGATAAACTCATTGCCGTGGCGGAAAAGAACGAGATCGAACCCGTTGTGGTGGTGAATAAGACCGACTTGGCGGACGCCCGCACACTGCAGGAAACCTACCGAAAAAGCGGATTTCCCACTTTTTTCCTCACCGCAACACAGCCCGACAGCGTGCAGTCTCTGCAAGAGTTTCTCCGCGGCAAGGTGAGCGCTTTTACCGGTAATTCAGGTGTGGGAAAGTCCTCGTTGCTCAATTGCATCTGCCCCGAGTTGGCGTTACCCACGGGAGAGATCAGTCAAAAACTCGGGCGCGGTCGACATACTACCCGTACCGCCCAACTGTATCCGTTGGCAGGCGGCGGCTATCTGGTGGATACGGCGGGGTTCTCCTCGTTGGATATGGAGCAGGTGGAACCCATCTTAAAAGATGAGTTGCCGTTCTGTTTTCGCGAATTTACCCCGCATTTCGGCAAATGTCGGTTCACCTCGTGTGCCCATTTAAAAGAGGTGGGGTGTTCGATCAAGGCGGCTGTGGAATCGGGAGAGATCCCGCATTCACGCTACGAAAGTTATGTCGCGATGATGGAAGATGCCGCCAAACTGGAAGAATGGAAATTCCATAAGAAGTAAACCGATTCGAGCGATACGCAGCCTTTACGCCGCGTATCGCTTTTCGTTTTGCGTTTTTGTCACCACCGCCCGATTACGACATAGTATGGAATGTAACGGGAGACCGAGTGAAGGAGTGACGGTATGCGAGGAAAAAGACGGTGTACGGCGGGTGGATATTGTGCGGCATTTGGGGCGGGATTGTTGATCGCCACCGTATTTCCGCCGGAATGTATTTTGATTTTTACAGCGGCGGCACTGGTTTTTCTCGGGTGTTCTCGTGTGCGGATTCGATGAGAGGAGTTGTGTGTATGAAAATCGTGGTGGTACGCAGTCCCAAACTGTTCAGTGGGTTGTTGCGGCGTATGTTCGGAATCAAAAGACAAGATTACATAGAATAAGAACAAGGGTGCCGATGAAGGCACCCTTGTTCTATTTTAATACCGTCTTGCATACAGTGAAAACAAGACCGAAACGGAAAGTAAGGAGAGAGGATATATGGATTTTCGTGTGAGTGAAACAGCGTATACGACTTGTGAAGCGGTTGTGAACGCTGTGTCCGAACAACCGGTAGACGGAGATTTCATTTTGCCCGAATACTGCCCCGACGTGGCATCGGTGCTGAAATGTCATCTCACGACAACGGTACAGTCGCGACAGATGAGCGGTGACCGCCTGACGATGGAGGGAACGGTGGGGTTGCGCGTGCTGTATCTGGATGAGGATCGCCGCTGTGTTCGGGTGTGTGAGTTTTCTCAACCGTTCAGCACGGCGTTTTCCTTGCCGCCGCTGACAAATAAGGCGTTTTTTTATTGGCACACCGAAACGGATTATGTAAATTGTCGCGCAGTGAGCCCGCGCCGTTTGGACATCCACGGTGCCTTCACCGTCACGCTGACAGTGATGGACACGGTGGAACACGAAGTCATTGCCGCGGTAGAAGGAGATGGGGTATACACCCGTCGCACGCCGCTTACTTGCACGGTGCCGGCCGCGTTTCAGGAAAAGCCGTTCACGGTAAGTGAAGTGTTGGAACTCGGCGGCGACCGTCATCCTGCCGAAACGATGGTGTATACCGCCGTAACTCCGCGGGTGAGCGAATGTAAGGTGTTGCAGAACAAGGCGATCGTTAAAGGTGCGTTGCAGGTGTGCGGGTTGTACGTGACCGATGCGGTGAACGGTACGATGGAAGAAGCCACTGCCGAGATCCCGTTCAGTCAGATCGTGGATATGGAGGGCTTGAGTGAGGAGTGGCTTTGTGATGCGATGATAACCGTTACGGCATCCGAGGTGCACGTGGAGTCGTCGCAAGGCGGCGATAATACGCTGTTGTCGGTGAGTGCAAAATTGCTGTGCCGTTTGTACGGATGGCGATTGGAAAGTGTGGATGCGGTTTGCGATGCGTATTCGGCTCGTTGTCCGTTGCAGATGGAAAACTACAACCTGCCGACGATGCGGTTAAATGCCGTGCACCGCGATGAGGTAACGGTGCGACAGACCTGTGATTTACCGACCGAAGACGTGCAAGACATATCGGGGGTATGGTGCACGGTGCTGTCGGTGGGTATGACGGGTGACGGAGATTCCATGAAACTGGACGGGCGCTTATTATGGTGTATGCTCGCGGAGGACGGCCGCGGTGAGGTGGCGTACTACGAACGGACCGAGCCGTTTTCCGTAAGTCTTGCCGACGGTGGGCGGGACGACAAACCGCAGGTGACGGTGTGTCACACCGCGTGTCAAATGCTTGGTAACGGTAAAGTAGAGATGCGTACTACGTTGGCAGTAACACGCCGCCCGACGAGTACCGCTGCATATACGGTGCCGCGTACCGTGACGGCCGATGAAACGGCGGCTTATCCGCCCGATAAGGCGGCGCTGAAGATCGTATACGCCGAAAAAGGCGAGTCGTTGTGGGAAATTGCCCGCCGCAGTCGCACGGCAGTGGAAGCGATCATGGAAGAAAATCACTTGACCGAGGATGTTTTGTCGGCCGACACCGTGCTGATGATTCCGTTGAGTTAGGCTGGCGAGAGTTGAACCCCTTTGCGGTTTCGCTCGCCGCCTTTCCCGTGCGGCTTTGCGCTCATTTTTGCAGGCGCAAAGAGTTCGACTCTCGCCAGCCAAAGCAGAGAAGGCACATCCGAACACGCCTAAACCGGTATAATTCCGACGCTTTTCGGCTTGTCGGCGGTGGCAGGCGACAACGAGTATTTTGACAAAGCCGAGGGGAAAATCGGCCCGTTAAAATCGGGTTCGGATGCGCCTCCTCAGCCTAAACATAAGAGGCAACACGTTGATGAGTGTTGCCTCTTATGTTTTATCGGGTTGCAATTCCGTAATGTTCTTCCAATATTTCTTCGGCATCAGTTGTCGCTGTAGCTGCGGATTGATCCGCTCTTTAATGGCGATGGTGTCGTAAAAGGTTTTCCACAACTGTCGGTAGTGCCGTTCATCTGCTGAGAATGCGGGAATGGTCATATTTTCGGTGGAGATCAGCACCCAGTTTCGACAGTCGTACACCCCTGCCAACCCGTGTGTTTTGTCATGAATCAAAAACGGGTGGGCATTCATTCGTGCGACAAAATGCGGCATGATCAGCGGCAACGTCATATGCTCGGGTGTGATTTCAGCATAATACAGGTGCCCTTCCACCTCCGAAAAACGCACGAACTCGGTGAGATAGGAAGCCTCTCGGCCCGTAATGGCGCACAATTTATCAATGGCAAGCACGGTGGGGTGGGTGAGCATCTGATGTATACGCTCGCCCTCTTTCATACCCAACCGAATGTAACGGTAGATGACCGAGTCCTTTTCTCGACTGTTGTGCAAAAAGGCTTGCCATATCTTGCGGTATCCCAGTTGCCCCATTTGACGACGTATCCCCGCAATGACCCGCGCGGCACGGCGCGGGTCGGTGGAAACTTCTTTGTAACGGCATCCCAGTTGCGGTTGATAACACGAGAGGGTATCCAGTCCTTGCGGCGGTGGGGAATAGGAGTAGGAGTCGAACACCGCACACAGTACCCCTTCCAGTGTACCGTCGTGCAACAGAATTAAAGTTGACCGCTCAGACATTGTACCACGTCCTTTCGATCGGGGAGAAGCGCAGGGGTATCAAACCACGAAAGTTGCTGAACCGTCGGGTCGGGCGGCAGACGGTCGGGGTGTAAGGCGGCCGAGGCGGTGAGGTGTCGATAGATAACCATAGGGTCAAATACCACGCCTTCTTGCATTTTGCCGTCACAGGTGACAAAAAATGCCGCACGCTTTACCACCACCCCCAGTTTTTTTAAGTCCTCAAACCGCAATCGCCCCGCACGCCGCGCGGTGAGGATCCGCCCTGCCGAACGCACACCGATACCCGGCACGCGCAATAACGTTTCCCGCGGTGCGCGGTTGATTTCAACGGGAAACTGTTCCAAATGCCGCAGTGCCCACTGGCATTTCGGATCGAGCAATGGATCGAGTGAGGGGTGCTGTTCGTCTAACAGTTCACTCACCGAAAAACCGTAAAATCGCAACAGCCAATCGGTTTGATACAAGCGATGTTCGCGGAGTAACGGCGGCGGTTGGTCGGCAGGAATGAGCGCGCCGTTGCCAACGGGGATATAAGCGGAAAAGAACACCCGCTTTAAGCGGTAGTGTTTGTAAAGACTTTCGGACAGTCGCAGGATCTGAAAATCCGTTTCACCCGATGCCCCCACGATCATTTGCGTGCTTTGTCCCGCGGGGGCAAACGGGGTGGCGTGACGATATACCGCCAGTTCTTCTCGGCTTTGGGTGATGCCGTCGCGAATCGCCCCCATTGGCCGCAGAATGGCGGATTTTTTCTTATCGGGTGCTAAGCGGGTCAAACTTTTCTCGCTGGGCAATTCAATGTTCACGCTCAAGCGGTCGGACAGGCGCCCCAACTTGTCGATCCATTCGGGGGAGGCCCCCGGAATTGCCTTGGCGTGGATGTATCCGTTAAACCCGTGGTGATATCGCAACAGTTCCAGTGTGCGACACATCTGCTCGGTCGCGCGATCGGGACTGCCCGCAACCCCCGAACTCAAAAACAGCCCCTCAATATAATTGCGGCGATAGAATTCCATCGTCAATCCTGCGAGTCCCTCGGGAGTAAACGAGGCGCGCGGAACGTCGTTGGAACAGCGGTTTACGCAGTATTGACAATCGTATACGCATACGTTGGTCTGCAACACCTTGAGAAGCGATATACAGCGCCCGTCCGCCGAAAAACTGTGACACAACCCCGGCAGGCAGGTTGCGCCGAGCATCCCGCGTACAGCGGATCGGTCTGACCCGCTGGAGGTACATGCCACGTCGTATTTGGCGGAATCCGCCAGTATTTTCAACTTGTCGAGCAATTCCACGGTATACCGCCCTTTCCGATGATGTGAGTATAGTATACCACACCTTTTTCGAAAAGTCAAACATATGTTCGTTTTGCCGGAAAGAAAAATCTTCCTTTGCCGGAGGGATAAAGGAAGATGGATATATGGCGGTAACGCCGTGCATTTTAGGTGGAGAGGTCGATGTGTTTTTGCATATGGATCTCACTTAAAAACGTGCCGTCTTTGAGTCGGAAGGCGTAGGGCTTTTGAGAAACGATGCAAAACCCGAATTTCTCATATAAACGCTGTGCACGGTCGTTCCCTTCGGCAAAATCAAGTTCCAGAACAGAAATGTTGCGCGTGCGCGCGGAATCAACCAGTTCGTCGAACATAGCCGATCCGATTCCGAGATTCCAGTAGTCTTTTAGAACGGCAACGGAAACGGATGCGCGGTGTGCAGTTTTTATATTGCTGTTAAACGTGATGTCGCAGTTTCCCACGATGTTGCCGTCAACATAGCAGGCAATTCCCATGGTGTTGGGCGAGGAGCGCTGGTTGTCGATCCAAGCGGCCTCTTGTTCGACGGTGGTGGTCCATTCCTCAGGGTAGCGAACCAGAAAATCGGTTTCACCGCAAGCTTGTCTAACACAGTTTAACAGCCGTTCTGCATCTTCGACACAAGGGCTTTTCAAAATGGCGGATCTGCCGTCTTTTAATGTTATAGTCTTATCCTCCGAAATCATCACAAGAACTCCTACACTTCACAGAAAAATTCAAGTTGTTCGTTATCCGGCCCTTTTACAAACGCGATGTGAATGCTCATCGGGGCAGGAGTGGAATTGAGCGGCACGGTCTTGGGTTCGATATGCGGCAAAAAACCGGCTTTTAACGCCAGCGCATACGCACCGTCTACATCCTGTGTGCACAAAGCAAAATGCTGCCATTTGCCGTTTTCATGGTATTCGTCCGAGCCGTTGGCAAACAGTTCTATGCGACCGCCGTCACCGATGTTCAACATCACAATAAGGCCGTTGCCTTCGCCCCAGCGGGCGACTTCGGTCATACCGAGTGCTTTGTACATAGTAAGGCTTTTTTCGATGTCGCGGCACCGCAGAGCGATGTGGTGAAAGCCGAGATCGGGCAGTTGTTGGTTTTTCATAGAGGTTCCTCCTGTTACGTAATACGGATTTTAATATCGCACCGTTCGCGAATTCGGATTTCCGCAAAATAGGCGGTTTCCATCGGTATCCATTCTTCAAAAAAGCGTTTGGCCAGCGGGGGCGCGTTGCGCTTTAGAATGCGTTCTCTTTGCTTTTCGGGAGAAATGTCCAAAAAGAGTGAAAGATCGTAATACGTCCCAAACGCAGGGTGCGTGGAATAGACGCCTTCCACCACGGTCAGCGGCTTTTGCGGGACCTGCACCGTATCGCCGAGAGTCATTGTTCCGCAGTCAAATCGGCGGTAGCGGATGGGTGCGCTGCTGTTCAACGGTTGTATGACCTCATCCGAAAACCGTTCGCGGTCAATGTTGCCGCCGATCTCGGCCAATCGTGCGGGGGTGCGCTGTTCGGGCCGTAAGAAGAAATCGTCCATCGGGATCACGGCGCAGTCATACAGCCTTGTGAGCAAACGGCCGAGCGTGCTTTTTCCCGCGGCACTGCCGCCGTCCACCGCCAGCGTGACCGCTCCGTGTGCCAACCGTTCGTCCAACGCCGCCAACAGCGGCAAAAAGGGGACGTATTCGTTTGCAATCACGCGGTAAGCGGGGTGATATGTTTCGCGAAACACAGCGGAATGGCGGAGTGCGGGAAATCCCACTGCCGTCCATTCTCGCGTGGCGGATTCAAATTCTTCGGACGAAAAGGGAAGTGATCCCTCATCGACCAGTTGTTTAGCAACGCTTAGTTTTCGTTGCAACGCTTTGCCGCCGCTCACCTGCTTTTCGGCGGAGAGAAGGAACAGATGCGCCAGTGTGGAGGCGTGTAAGCACCCCACGGGTACACGGCTGTACGCGCCGTCCAACGGTTCGGCCGTTATGCAGGAGTGCGGTGCGGCTTTTTCCGCTTGAATACGTTCGGTGACTGCGGCAAGCGAAGATACTGCGTGTTCGCAACCGAAAGCGCTTTGGAAAAGATATTTAAAAAGATCCTGTATTTGCAGACGGGGATATGCACGGTAATGTGCAATCAGTCGCTCACGAGTCGTGTTCACGTTTTTTCACTCCATCGCTGAAATTTGGTTTCCCACAGCATCACCGACACAGGGATCAGCACGATCTGCAAAATAATGGCGGGAACGGCGTTGGTAACAGCCCCTGCTAAAAACGCCGCCCAAGTGAAGGGCGCACCTTGCAATCCCAAACACAGCAACATAGCCGCACCCCATACGAACCGCCCGACGACCATCGCCGTAAGCAACGAAACGTAGATATATACCTTCTTACGCGGAAGAAGGCGATGCATCATACCGGCGACCGCACCGTAGACGGCAAGTTCCGCCGCCATACAAACAGCAGTGGGGAAGAGAGGCGGCATACCGAGTGTCAATGAGCGAAGCAGCGGTGCAACGATGCCGACCGCAAGCCCCCACGGCGCACCGCAGATAAAACCGCAAAGCAATACGGGAATATGTAACGGGCACAGTAAGGCACCGATCTCGGGAATCTGCCCCGTTAAAAACGGCAACACAAACGCCAAAGCCAAAAACAGCGCGGCGCGTGTTAGGTTTTGCAATCGAGAATGCAGTTTCATAGGTGACTCCTTTGGATATAGTGGCTGTTTTGAGTATATCACAAAGTTTGTCAAAATGCAACGGGAGATAATAGAGCAAAAGAAGCAAAGAGTTCGACTCTCACCCGCTTATGCCTCCTTGCATCCGCCGCAGGCGGCAGTCGGCAACGCGCCTCCCGCGGGCGCGCTCGTTCGAGTCTCCCGCCGCAAAAACAAAAACAACATCCCGAATGGGATGTTGTTTTTGTTGTCTATGGGCTACAAAAAAGATATTTTTGCTGTTTTTGCGTATGAATTTGAACTCTCACATTTCTATCTAACCACACTCAAATAACGATCTTTCGGTCGAATTGAATCTGCTTCGAGGTATAATCATTGATTAAGAGCGCCGACATTAACAGTATAGAATGGTACGTCCCCGATTCTTATACGATTCCCATTGCGATCTCAACAACCAGTGCTACGATAACAACCAATGCCGAGATAATGAAGCCGTGGATCATCGGACGGATACCGGCCTTCTTCATACTTGAAAAAGAAGTGTTGAGCCCTATGGCTGCCAAAGCACTAACCATAAGGAATTTGCTCGCACTTTTTGTGCCGGAAACAACAGCCGCAGGAATCGGGAAAATACTTGCCACAATGGACATAGCAAGGAAACCGAGGATAAACCAAGGGAATATTTTTGTAATGCTGAAGTTTGCCTTCAGCTCACTTCCGTTTTGGCTGTTGGCAAGTGCTTCTTTACGCTTTAAGCGAAGCTGCACAAAAGCAAAGGTAATAACGGTAGGAATAATCGCAAGGGTTCTTGTGAGCTTTACCATTGTGGCGAAATCGCCAGCACCTTCTGAAAAAGCATAGCCGGTCGCAACAACGGAAGAGGTATCGTTGACTGCCGTTCCCGCCCAAATACCGAATGCTTGGTCAGTCATACCCAGTGCTCTGCCCATAATAGGAAACAGCACGATCATCGCCATATCAAACAGGAAGGTGGCAGACATAGCATAAGCCACGTCATTATCGTCTGCATCAATAGTCGGTGCAATCGCAGCAATGGCAGAGCCACCGCAGATACCCGTACCTGCAGAGATAAGGTTGGAGAGCTTCCAGTTCAGTCCTAACGCCTTGCCGATAAAGTAACCGCCGCCAAAGCAGGTCAGCAGAGTAAATATCATAACGGTGAGGGACATTTTACCTACGTTGAGGATAGTCGTAATATTGAGGGACAAGCCAAGCAAAATAATGGCAAACTTCAAAATCTTCTTGGATGTAAATTTGAGTCCCGATGCAAAGACCTTGGTATTCCTCAAAAAGTAATTGAGGACTATACCGATAAACATTGCAATAACGGCAGAGCCGATAAGATGGATAGGCAGCAGACTTTCAAGCCAGCAGGCAAGAAGCGCCACACCTACAGATAATATTATTCCGGGAAATACTTTTAACACTTTCATAATCAATCTCCTACTTTCGCTTATACCCCTTGATTATACTACGGTTTTGTGATAAAATCAAATTATCATTTATTATTAACCAATAATGTGAGTTAATTGGAGATCGTTATGTTAGATTACAGAATACTTACCTTTCTTGCCCTATATGATGAGATGAATTATCGCAGAACCGCCGAAAAACTGAATATGACCCAGCCGGGCGTCACACAGCATATTCATTATTTGGAGAATTATTACGGTGTGAAGCTGTTTGAGTATGATGGACGGTCACTGTCAAGAACAAAGAACGCCGAACAGCTAAAGCGTTATTTTGACAGCATCAAGGCAGAGGAAGCGGATATCCGTGAAAAGTTCATCACTGCCGATACTGTTCATATGACCGTAGGTGCAACCAAGACCATCGGCGAATTTGTGATCGTACCGGAGATTCGTTCCTTTCTGCAAGATCCGAAACACAATCTTGACTTGATTATAGACAACACTGAAAATCTGTTACATATGCTTGAAAAGGCAGAGATCGATTTTGCAGTTATTGAGGGTGTATTTGACAAATCCAAATACGGCTATCACCTTTACAAGAAAGAAGCGTTTGTAGGGGTCTGTGCCAAAAGCCATCCTTTTGCAAATAAGCTGGTGACGCTCGAAGATATTTTTGCGGAGAATATTGTGGTCAGAGAGCCGTTTTCAGGAACAAGAACATTATTGCATAATGCTATTACCGACCGTGGCTTTTCCCTTGATAACTTTAAGCGTTGCATCTCTGTCAGCAATTTTTCCGTAATTTGCGACCTTGTGGCAAACAACGGAGCAATTACCTTTGCATACGAACCCATATCCCGTTGCCGAGATGATCTTGCCACCTTTACTGTTGCGGATATGCAGATCAGCGGTGAATTTAACTTTGTGTACTGTAATGAAAGAATAGCAAAAGAAAAAATCAAGTTCATCTTTTCATAAACAAAGAAAAATCATGATTTTTTAGATATACGCAGATAGACTGATGGGTTTGAAAAGGTTTGTTTTTAAATCTTCTAATTGCCGAATTCAAGTTTTTCTTTTTTTAGACAGCTGACAAAAAGAAAATGCGGCCTCGAACAGCCGCATAAATACTGGATTTTATAATAAAAACACCATTGAGTCTGAACCCCCGGGTTCAGATTTCAATGGTGTCTTTAGATGGCGGAGAAGGGGAGACTCGAACTCCCGCGCCGGTTACCCGACCTACGCCCTTAGCAGGGGCGCCTCGTCACCAACTTGAGTACTTCTCCGTATACACAAAATCCTTGCTTGGTGAACAAGAACTTCGGTTATGCAATTGTAAGGAAAAAGTGGCGGAGAGGAAGGGATTCGAACCCTTGGCTCTTTCGAGTCACCGGTTTTCAAGACCGGCTCCTTAAACCGCTCGGACACCTCTCCGTGCATTCCCAAGGGGACCTTTCGCCGTCCACGAATGGTATAATATCATTTTTCAGGGCGAATGTCAACTGTTTTATCGGTAAATTTCAAAAAAACCTTCACCTTTTGCGTGCATATTCTTTTTACCCGTTCCGTACACATTATTGATAGTGAATTTTCTTGAAAGGATGATGTTTTTTTGGATTACAAAGACAATTTCCACGAGATGATCGCGCGGTATAATCGCGAATTGTTGGAAACTTATCGCCGCCAAAACCGTGAGGAGCCGCCCGTGGAAAGTGCGATTCCCACGGTGGCAATACCCGAAGAGACGTACACGCCCGCAGCACCATCCGAAGCCTTAATGCCTTCCCGTACTATGCCGCTTGAACTCGGGTATTTGCAGGTGCGGGTAACGACGGCATCCGCGGCATTACCCATCGAAGGGGCACACGTGACGGTAAGTTACGATTCTTCGGAGGGAGAGCGGCGCACGGCACAGTATATCGGCGAAACCGATGAGTCGGGACTCACTGAGGTGATCCCTTTGCCCGCCGTCAGTGCACAGGCTTCACTTTCACAAGAGGGTAACGTCACGCCGTTCACACTGTATAACGTCGAAGTGTTTGCCGATGGCTTTTATCGGGTGGAAAATCTCGGTGTACCGATGTACGGCGGAGTGCGCGCTGTACAACCTGTGCGATTGATCCCTCTGCCGGAGGGTACGCCGAGCGGAGGATTGGTATATCGTGACAGTGCACCGCAGGGATTGGGGGAGAGAACATGACCGGTATACCGTATATTCCCGAAACGTTTACGGTGCATTTGGGAGCGCCCGATTCGCCCGCCGAAAACGTCACCTTGAGTTTCCCCGATTACATTAAAAACGTAGCCTCCAGTGAGGTGTATCCCACTTGGCCCGAAAGTGCTCTGCGCGCCAATATATACGCACAGATATCCTTTGCACTCAACCGTTTTTACACCGAATGGTATCGCAGCCGCGGATATGATTTTGATATCACCAACTCCACGGCCTATGACCAAGCGTTTGTCAATAACCGCGTGATCTACGATAATATCAGTGCGATCGTAGACGATATTTTCAATTCCTATATTCGCGAACAAGGGGAGGTTCAACCGTTTTTTGCACAGTATTGCAACGGTACCACCGTGACCTGCGAGGGGCTTAGCCAGTGGGGTACCGTGCCGCTGGCAGAGGAAGGGTTGGGTGCGTTTGACATCCTTACTCGCTTTTACGGTGACGATATCGAATTGGTGGAAGAGGCCCCCGTGCGTGCGGGGTCGCCGAGTTATTCGGGGGTCCCTTTAACGCTCGGCAGTACGGGTGCAGACGTGCAGTTAAAGCAGATACAACTCAACCGCATCTCACAAAATTACCCCGCCATTCCGAAAATTCCCGTAACCGACGGGCTGTTTGATATGGCTACCGAACGGGCGGTGCGTGCGTATCAGCGTATCTTCGGGTTGACACAGGACGGTGTTATCGGCAACGCCACGTGGAACAGCCTTTCATATATCTATGCGGCGGTCAAACGGTTGGCGGACCTTGATTCCGAGGGGATCACGCTGTCGGAATTACCACAGCAACGACCGCAGATCCTCGCGTCGGGGGACAGCGGCGATGAGGTGCGCGTATTGCAGTATTATCTGGCCGTTGTGGCGGAGTTTTATAACGATGTGCCGCAACTCACCATCAACGGGCAGTACGATACCGCAACCGAGAACACTGTGCGAGCGTTTCAACGTGTGGCAGGGGTGCCGGAAGACGGTATTGTGGGACTTGCGACATGGACGGCACTTTATCGCGCTTATCGCGGTATTGCCGCCACGATATCGCTGCCCGGCGGTGAACGCCTGCTCGAGACCTTTGTGTTGCGGCAAGGTGACAGCGGCGATGAGGTGCGCCGTATGCAGGAATATCTTGTAACGATTGCCACGGTGTATCCTACGATTCCCGCACCGACGGTGGACGGCCGTTTCGGCCCTCGTACCGAGGAGGCGGTTATTGCATTTCAACGGCAGTTTGGGTTGGAGCCGGATGGCGTGGTGGATGCGCTCACGTTTTTGCAGATCGTCACGGTGTATACCGACATTACAGAAGGGGCCGAACGCCGTGCAGGACAAGAACCGGGTTATACATTGACCACTGAGGAGGAAGAGGGAACAGTATGACACAAAATGAAGCCAATCGACCTGCCGACGTGCGGGAGGTACAGGAATACCTGCGTGTGTTAGCCGATACGTATGCACGTATTCCCCTGCTTTCGGTGGATGGGATCTACGGGCCGGAAACGGCGGAGGCGGTGGAAGCGTTTCAAACGCTGTTTGCATTACCCGTTACAGGCGAGGTAGACGGCGAAACGTGGGTAGGACTGCGCGAAGAATATCAACGGCTGATACGGCTCACCACACCTGCGCGCGGTATTTACCCGTTCCAAGCGGGGGAACCGTTTTTGCAAATCGGTGACAGCGGGGCGAAGGTAGCGCTGCTGCAGGTCGTTCTGGACACCGTAGCGGTATATTATGAGAATCTGCACCGTGTGTCGCCGAACGGACGGTTTGACGATGTGACCGAACGCGCGCTACGACAGATGCAACAGGTGTTCGGTTTTGAACCGCACGGGCGGTTGGATCGTCGCACATGGGACCGTTTGGCGCACACGTATAACACCTATGTTGCTCGTTAAAACGGTGCGGCGCTCCGCGTTTTTGCAAAACGCCGCACTGCTTACCGTTACTTCGTTGATACTACGCACGGTCGGCATCTTTTTTCGCATCTATCTTTCCAACCGCATCGGTGCGGAAGGAATGGGATTGTATCAACTGATCGTATCGGTGTACGTGTTGGCCTCCGCCTTTGCGGCGGCGGGTATATGCACCGCAGTAACGCGCATGGTCACCGATGCGCTGTGTCACGGCAATCGCCGCACGGCATTGGCGGCACTGCGGGCGGCGGTGGTCGTGAGTATCGGTGTGGGGGTGGCCTCGGCGTTGCTCGTTGCTCTTGCCGCACATCCCATCAGTCGCTTTTGTATCGGCGATATGCGGGCGGTAACGGCGCTGCGTATCCTAACGGTGAGTTTACCGTTTATGGGTGTATCTTCCTGCTTAAAAGGGTATTTTATGGCGCGGCGGCGTGTGAACGTGACGGCCCACGCTCAATTGCTTGAGCAGGCGGTGCGTATTGCGGTGATCGCGCTTTTGCTGGAGGGTGGATATGCGGTTACGGTCGCTGCAGCGTGTGCGGTGGTAATGGTGGGAGATGTGGTGGCGGAAAGCGCGTCCTGCTTACATCTGTTGTCGGCCTTTCGCCGTGATCGCCGTCAACTGCCGCCGCAAAACGAAACGGGTGTCACCCCCGTTATGGCTACGCTGATGGGGATCGCTCTGCCTATTACGGTAACGCGCTACCTTAACACCGCGTTGCATACGGTGGAAAACCTGCTGGTACCGTCACGGCTTTCGCGATATACGGGGTCACGTGCGGTGGCGTTGGCGCAATTCGGTTCGCTAAAAGGTATGGCCATGCCGCTGTTGTTTTTTCCGGCTTCCTTTTTGTCGTCGCTTGCCACGCTGTTGATTCCCGAAATTTCGGAAGCGGCCTCGCTTGATCGGCAGGAGCAGGTGAAACGTGCGGTCGCCCGTACACTGCATTTGACACTGACCGGCGCCGTTTTGGTGGGCGGTGTGTTTTATCTGTATGCCATACCGCTCGGGCAGCTGCTGTATCACAGCGACGAGGTAGGGTGTATATTGCGTGCACTCGCGCCGCTTGTGCCCGCGATGTACGTGGAAAGCATGGTGGACGGAATATTAAAAGGATTGAACCAGCAGGTCAGCACGCTCAAATACAGTCTTGTGGATTCCGCACTGCGATTATGTTTGGTGATAACCGTGGTGCCGCGTGCCGGTATGGCCGGTTTCTTGTTTGTAATGACGGTGAGCAACGTGTTGGTCGCGGTGCTGAACGTCAACCGCCTTATGACGGTCACGGGGATGCGGTTTCGGTGGCGGCAGTGGGTGGTCGCACCTACACTGGCGGTGGCGGTAGCGGCGTGGGGGAGCGGCACACTGCAACGAAACGTCCTGCTTGCCGCGTGTCCGCCAATCGTAGCGGTAGCGTTGGGAATTCTGCTCTTGTGCGGGTTGTTTCTGTTGCTCTTATACGGGTGCGGATGTATCTCGAAACAGGATATAGCGATATGAAAAACGGTTTGCTTGAACTTTCCCGTTCAGGCAAACCGTTTTTTGCTATTTTAGCTCGTCTTTATGCAGTTCGCGGAATTTTTGGAATACCGCTTGCATCGTTTCTTCGTCCACGCCGACAAACGTTTCTTCTTCACCTGCTTCGGCAGGGAGGATCTGCAGCAGTACCGCGCCGTCGCCGCCGTGTGCCGGAAACAGTACGGCGTAATCGTCGCCGCCCCATTCCACCACGTCCAACACTTCAAACGCGGTTTCGTTGCCGTTTTCGTCGGTCAAATACAACAGTTCATCCATATCAGAAATCCGCCGATCCGGTGGTACGCGGGAAGAGCAGAACGTCGCGGATGTTCGCCATACCCGTCACGTACATCACCAAACGTTCAAAGCCGAGACCGAAGCCCGCGTGATGGGTGCCGCCGTAACGGCGCAGGTCGAGATACCACCAGTAGTCTTCCTCGTTCATACCGAGTTCTTTAATGCGTTCGGTGAGGATATCCAAACGCTCTTCACGCTGACTGCCGCCGATGAGTTCACCGACACCGGGGACCAGCATATCCATAGCGGCCACCGTTTTGCCGTCGTCGTTCAAGCGCATATAGAACGCTTTGATCTCCTTCGGGTAATCGGTTACGAACACGGGGCCGTGATAGATCTGTTCGGTAAGGAAACGCTCGTGCTCGGTCTGCAGGTCGCACCCCCAGAACACGGGATACTCAAACTGATCCTTGTGCTGTTCGAGCAGGGCAACGGCTTCGGTATAGGTCACACGGGCGAAGGTGGCGTTGGCAATATCGTTCAAACGCTCCAACAGGCCCTTATCCACAAAATTGTTGAAGAACGCCAACTCATCGGGGCAACGCTCGAGCAGTTTGCGAACCACGAACTGCACCATATCGGCGGCGAGTTCCATATCGTCGTTCAGATCGGCAAAGGCGATCTCGGGTTCGATCATCCAGAATTCCGCCGCGTGGCGTGCGGTGAACGAACGCTCTGCACGGAAGGTGGGGCCGAAGGTGTATACCTTGCCGAACGCCTGTGCCATACATTCTGCCGACAACTGACCCGACACGGTCAGAGCGGTACGCTTGCCGAAGAAATCTTCGGCGTAATCCACGGCACCGTCTTCGGTGCGCGGCAGGTTATCCATATCCAGCGAGGTCACTTGGAACATCTCGCCTGCACCCTCACAGTCGCTGCTGGTGATGAGGGGAGTGTGTGCATACACAAAGCCGCGGCTTTGGAAAAACTCGTGAATCGCAAAGGCCGCCGCCGAACGCACGCGATACACCGCACCGAACATATTGGTACGCGGACGCAGATGCGCGATGGTACGCAGATATTCCAGTGAGTGGCGCTTTTTCTGAAGCGGATAATCGGGGGTAGAGGCACCCTCCACCGCAATGGCGGTCGCCTGCACTTCGATAGGCTGTTTCGGGTTGGGAGATTCCACCACCGTGCCCGTAACACAAAGCGCCACGCCGACGTTCTGTTTGGCGATCGTTTCAAAATTTTCGAGAGTCGTGGACTCGAACACGATCTGCAAGTTGCGTTGGCAACTGCCGTCGTTCAGTTCAATAAAGCCGATAGCGCCGCTGACACGCAGAGTGCGCGCCCAACCGCAGACCGATACCGACTGCCCTTTCAAACGCTCACCGTCAGCAAAAACGGCAGCGATTTCCGTGCGTTTCATAAGAAGAACCCCTTCCAAATGCAATGATTTTACAATGACGTGATACATCATAACATATTTTTAAAAATTTTTCAATTACTACTTGACAAATTCTGAAACTTTTTATATAATAACACTCGCGCCGATGATTATGCGGCAACAATATGGACGTTTAGCTCAGCTGGTAGAGCATTCGCTTGACGTGCGAAGGGTCAGCGGTTCAAGTCCGTTAACGTCCACCAAACAAAAACACCACGCATTGCGTGGTGTTTTTGTTTGGTGCCTAAAAACGGACTTGAAACGAACTCCAAGCGTGAGGCAACTTTGATGTCGAAGGCGTGGGCGCAACAGTTCGGTGGACTGTTACGTTCGCGAGAAGAAAGTTCGTTAACGTCTGCGACTATAACCAAAAAGGGTTGACCAAACGGTCAACCCTTTTTGTTGTCTGTATTCACATTTCCCGCAACATCGTCAGCAGGATTCTTCCAACCCTTGAAAGAACTCGTCGTATGAACAAGAATAAATGCTGCGTAAGGTAACAAGAACACTGGCACGGATATTCAATTCACCGGCTTCGTATTTTGCATAGGTTGTTCGACCGATATCGCAACCGCGCCGTTGCAGTTCGGCACACAATTTTTCTTGTGACAGACCGAAATCATCTCGCAGTCGGCGCAAATTTGTTCCCATATTAAGATCACGACGAATCTTTTGTTCCATAATCGCACCACCCATTTGACCAATATTGGTTGCAACTATGGATATTTTATGCTATACTGAGGTAAAATATTGTCCGTAATATTGGTCAAAATCGGAGGAGTTATGGGGAGCTGTACTTTTTTTGGTCATAAAGATTGTTTGCATACAGTTGAAGATGCGCTTATATCCACGTTAACAGGGTTAATAGAGAGTGGGCAAGTGAATAAGTTTTATATCGGAAACAATGGAGGATACGATGCCGCTGTTGCAAAAATACTGATGAAGTTGAAAAAGAATTATCCTCAAATTCAATGTACATTGGTACTTGCGTATTTGCCGAAAAACGAGGATACGGGGAGTTTTTATTTCGAAATGGACAGCGTGTATCCCGAAGAATGTGGAACTGCGCCGCGAAAATTCGCAATAGATAGACGTAATCACTGGATGCTTAAAAAGTGTGATTATGTAGTAACGTACGTGGAACGATGCGGAGGTGCCGCTAAATTTAAAAATATAGCGCAAAAAATGGGGAAGCGTGTGATCGAGTTGGCGCAAAATGAAGAGAAAAAGGAAGGTCCGGTGTAGGACCTTCCTTTAAATATACAATATCACATTTCCCGCAACATCGTCAGCAGGATGGCGGAGGAAAGCGCGGCGGCTTCTCTCTCAAAATCTTCAAAGCTGGCGGCGGCACTGCCGTCGGCCAGATCCGAGATGGCGCGGATGATGGCGCATGGCACGCCGTTGAGCACCGCAACTTGTGCAACAGCGGCGCCTTCCATTTCGGCAGCAGCCGCATTGAAGCGTTCCACTAACGTTTGTTTCAGAGCGCTGTCGTTCACGAACACGTCCCCCGAAGCGACCACACCGCCCAGACAGCAAAACGACAACCCCTGCTCAGCCTTCACCGTTTCGGCGGCGTGGATAAAGCGTTCTTCCAGCGTGGGATCCGTTTGCCAAAAACTCGGCAGGCGATCATCACCGCCCAGTGCGGGCATATAGCCGTTTGCATGGCCGAATGCCGTGAGATCAAAATCGTGCTGTACCGCGGCATCCGCCACGACAAGGTCGCCCACGGATAGGGAGGCGTGCAAACCGCCGGCGATTCCCGTGTTGACGATCGCATCTACCGCATAACGGTCGATCAAGATCTGTGCACACAACGCGGCGCACACTTTACCGATGCCGCTTTTGACCACCACGACCGATTGATCGCCGATGGTGCCGTGCACGAAGGTGCACCCTGCGAGGGTGTCCCGCCCGTGTTCTTCCATCGAAGCGATCAACGCCGCTACTTCGGAATCCATTGCGCCGATAATACCAAATTTCATATATATACCTCTCAACGTCTGCAAATTGGTGGGCGTTTATCCCACAACCGCAAAAAACGATCCATTTCTTGCAGTTCGGCTGTTTGATCTTTCAAAAACGCCAGCCCCTCGGGCGTGGCGGCCAGCCGCCGCCCGACGGCGCGTACTGCACGCACAAAACGGCGATCCAACCGCACGTTGTCCATCAGTTGCACCAGCGGACACACGCGATAAGCACGTGGGTCGTACACCGCACGGATGCGCCCGTCGGCGGTTATGATGGGGAATAGGGGGAACAGGCGACAAGAGAGCGGACGTGCCGCACGGTCACAACAGCCGTTACACACGTATAACTCCCGCTCGTTCTCCCGCATTACGCGGTCGTCACCGTTGAGGTGTGGCGCTTCGTCGGGGAACAGCAGCATACCGTCGGTAGTCTCGCCCTTGCAACAGGCGGCACCGCACACCTCGCCGCAATCGGCGGTGAGCGGAGTGAGATCCCCGAGCAGGGCGTAGATCTCGTTGTAGTTTACCATTCTTTTACGTCAATGGACAAAATGGTGACGGGAGTGAGCGGCTTGTCGCGGCGATCGGTTTCTACCGCGGCAATGGCATCCACCACGTCCATACCTTCGAACACTTGGCCGAACACCGTGTGGCGAAAATCCAAATGCGGAGTACCGCCCACTTTCACGTAGTTATCGGTCACCTCGGTCGGAAATCCGCCGTCGGTCAGTTCACGCATTTGTGCAACCAAGCGGTCGTCCACGTTATCGCACTGCACGATAAAGAACTGGCTTCCGTTGGTGCGGGGGCCGGCATTGGCCATCGACAGCGCACCGCGGTAGTTACGCAGTTCGAGATCAAATTCGTCTTCAAACGGCACGCCCCAAATGCTCTCGCCGCCGCAACCCGTGCCGTCGGGGTCACCGCCTTGGATCATAAAATCTTTGATCACACGGTGAAACGTGATGCCGTCATAATAGCCGTTTTTGGCGTGGGTGGTAAAATTCTCCACCGTTTTGGGTGCCTTTTCGGGGAACAGGCGAATTGAAATATCGCCCATTGAGGTGTGCATGATCGCCACCGTATCGCCGCTTTGCGGCAAACTCAACTGACTCATTTACAACGCCCTCCTTAGTATGCTTTGCCCCACAGCACCATATGCTTTGCGGGCTTGCCGCAACACACACAGCGGTCGGACAGGGTTTCTTGTTCGAACGGAATGCAACGCGAGCCGACGGCGGTGACCTCTTTCACCTTGTCCTCGCATTCTTCTTCACCGCACCACATCGCCTTTACAAAACCGTCGCCGTTTTCTTGGAGTTTTGCCACGATCTCGTCCATCGTGGTGCAGGAGAAGGTGCGGCGTTCACGGTTGGCGAGCGCTTTGTTATAAAGTGCTTCGTGCACTTCTTTCAACATCTGCGGCACGACCGTTTCCAGATCTTCCAGTTTCACAACCGTCTTTTCGCGGTTATCACGGCGCACCAACACGCACTGACCTGCCTCGATATCCTTCGGGCCGATCTCCAAACGAAGCGGCACGCCCTTCATCTCGTATTCCGCAAATTTCCAACCCGCCGAGTTGTCCGAATCGTCCATCTTCACACGGGCAACGGATGCCAAACGGTCACGCAGTTCTGCCGCTTTTTCGAGCACGCCGGCTTTGTGCTGGGCGATGGGAAGGATCACCAACTGCACGGGCGCCACCGCAGGGGGAAGAACCAAACCGTTGTCGTCGCCGTGGGTCATAATGATCGCACCGATAAGACGGGTGGTGACACCCCACGAAGTCTGGTGCGGGTTCTGTTGGGTATTGTTTTTATCGGTAAAGTGAATGTCGAACGCTTTGGCGAATCCGTCGCCGAAATAGTGGGAAGTACCTGCCTGCAACGCTTTGCCGTCGTGCATCAACGCTTCAATGGCATAGGTGGCGACCGCACCGGCAAACTTGTCGCTTTCGGTCTTTTTGCCCTTTACCACCGGCATTGCGAGATAGTTTTCGCAGAAATCGGCGTACACGTTCAGCATCTGTTCGGTCTCGGCGATCGCCTCTTCCGCCGTGGCGTGAATGGTGTGACCCTCCTGCCACAGGAATTCGCGTGAACGCAGGAACGGACGTGTAGTACGTTCCCATCTTACCACGCTCACCCACTGGTTATACAGTTTCGGCAGGTCACGCCAAGAATGGATGATGTTGGCATAATGTTCGCAGAACAACGTTTCGGAGGTGGGGCGCACACACAGGCGCTCTTCCAACGGATCGCTGCCGCCGTGGGTGACCCACGCCACTTCGGGCGCAAAGCCTTCCACGTGATCCTTTTCCTTTTGAAGCAGACTTTCGGGGATGAACATCGGCATACACACGTTTTCGTGCCCCGTTGCCTTGAACATACCGTCCAGAATACGCTGCATATGTTCCCAAATGGCGTAACCGTAAGGACGAATGACCATACAACCCTTGACACTGGTGTACTCGATCAATTCCGCCTTCTTTACCACGTCGGTATACCACTGGGCAAAATCTTCCTCCATCGAGGTAATGGCTTCTACCATTTTTTTGTTATCTGCTGCCATAGTTTTGATCCTTCCTTTTGAAGAAAAATATACAGTACACATTATACTAAACTATTTTCGCATTTTCAACCATGAATTTCAGAAAAATGAAAGATATTGACACAAAAAAGCAGGTATGATACCATAAAAGCGGGGGTGAGCGCGTTGTTGAAACGTATTTGGCGATATACCGAACGCTTTTTGTCCGTATGGGTATGCCACGTGATCGCGGCACAAGTGCTGTATTGGCGACCGAGCCGCACCCCGCTTGGGGACAGTATGTTTGCCGATACCCTGTTTGCCGACGGGGTGATGGCGGTGGTGTGCCTTTTGGCACTGGCGGTGCTTGCCTATCAATTTAACAAGATATCCGCGTTATACGATGATGAAATGCGTGAGCGGTTATATGCCGACGGTGTGCGGCAACACAGCCGAAAAGAGCGGATTCGGTTTCTTCTTTCACAGCGGCGCTTGTGGGTCGAGAGCATTGCGCTTGCCGCGGTGTACCTGTTTTTACCGCTGGAACATACGTGGTCGGTGTTGGGTGACTTTGTGCTCGGCGGGACTATCACGGTTTCCCGCAAACTGTATCTGCTGTTACCGCTGGCGGCGGTGTGCCTTGTGCTCGGTGTCGCGGCACGGATAGATGCGATGGAGCGTTGGTATTGGCACGAACGCGGTGAGCAGAAACTGTACGACACCAAGAAGAAACACAAAAACCCTTCGGAACGCGCCTTTGACGGCGCAGTGATCGCCGCCACCTTTTCCGTGTTGATAACGGCGGGGATCGCAGGTATTGTGATTCCTGCGTTGGTCGGCTACCTTCCCGCTTTGCTCGTGCTGTTCACTTCGCGGGCGGCGCTGTGGGTGTTGGGGTCGTTCATCTTGTGGCGTGTGTTGCGCGCGTTGCGCCGCCTGCACCGTCGCCGCCGATTCCTAAAACGGCTGTACGCCTTGTGCTCCGAAAAAGGGTATGCGGTGGAAGGGGCGGTGCGCCCGTACCGCTCGCTGTTTGCACTTTACGATGGGGAGAATCTGCGTTTAAACGCCAACGGGCGGGTGTATTCGGTGAAATTCCTTTCGGGGAAGAGTCGCCGCAAACCGCTTGTTCTGCACGAGGACGGAGTGTGCGAGTTTTTGACCGTCGTGCGGTTCGCCCGTGCGGAGGTCACGCGCTTGAGTCGGGCGTATGAATTCGCTTGGGAGTCGGAAGGATATAAGGTGCTGTTACTCGATCCCGTACCGTACAAGGTGATGAATGTCCGCGGAGAAGAGCTGGACAACGGCAGTGTGGTGGGAGAGTATAAGATATTTACCGGCACCGCCTTTTTGAACGCATTGGAACGCGCGTGTGTGGAGCGATAAGAAAAAAGCCATTCCTCAAAGAGGAACGGCTTTTTTCGTTTCTTCTATCGGCAACTCCTCATCCTGCCGTACCTGTCCGCACAGCTTACGTATCGCATCGGCAGGAATAACGGTGGCGGCCAGTCCCAGCACGCGCAACAATTCGGTAAAGGTGAGCGGTGCGGTGCGGAACAACGTACCGCCGAAATAGAGAAGCAGTAACTGAACGATCGCAACGGCCGCCATTATGCCGAAAAACAGCGGGTTTTGCCGCAGATTGGCGAACGGATTGGAACGCGAGGTACGCGCGTTGAAACTGTTGCAGATACCGCTGAATATAAACAGCGCAAAAAAGGCGCTCATACGAAACAAGGGGTCTGTTTCATACCGAAACAGCGCTTTTACCGGCTCCCATTTCAAGAACAGCACACACAAAAGCAAGGTGTATCCGCCGCTGAACAAGATCTGTCGTATCATCTCGCCGTTCAACACCGATTCGGTGCGCGGTATCGGCGTTTCTTCCATATACTCGAGAAGCGGCGGTTCACCCGCAAACGCAAGGCCTGCCAAGGTGTCCATGATCAGGTTGATCCACAGCATTTGAATGACCGTTACAGGGGTGTCCACGCCGATAAACGGGCCGATGACCGAAATGCCCGCGGCACACAGATTCATGGTCAGCTGAAACACGATAAATTTGCGGATACTTTTAAAAATGGTGCGTCCGTAAAGTACCGCACGGGCAATAGAAGCAAAATTGTTATCCAAAATCACGATATCGCCCGCTTCTTTTGCCACTTCGGTACCGCCCCCCATGGCAAACCCTACGTCTGCAGTTTTCAAGGCGGGCGCATCGTTCACGCCGTCTCCCGTCATACCGACCACCATACCGCACCTTCGTGCCGCGCGTACCAAACGGCTTTTGTCGGCGGGTAATGCCCGTGCCACCACGCGCAACAGGGGCAGACGGCGGGTGAGTTCTTCGTCGCTCAAGCGGGCGAGTTCGTCACCCGTGATCACACTGCGAGAAACGGCAGGGTCATAATCCGCCAAGATACCCGATCGACGGGCAACGGCCACCGCCGTTTCGCGGTTATCACCGGTGATCATCACGGTCTGTATGCCGGCACCGCGCACTTGCCGCACCGCTTCGGGCACGGCGGCACGCACGCCGTCGGCGATCACGGCTATACCGACGAGAGTGAGATCCGAAAAGGCGTCGTTTAAAAGCGGTGCCGTGCTCGTTGCCAGTGCCAGCACACGTGCCCCGTCGGCGGTTACTTGTTGTAAACGGCGATACAAGGCGTGTTGTGAGGTGAACGGATAGAGCTCGCCGTTTGCCGCATAATACTGCGTGCAGGCCGAAAGCAATTTTTCGGGGGCACCTTTTATGAGGGTTAGCGACGGCGAGATAAGACGTACCGCCGACCATTTGCGTGTGCTGTCGAACGGGATACGATTCGCCACCGCCGCAGAGATCGCCGCAGGCAACGCCCAATCGGTTAGCGCACGGTCGGTCGCGTTACCGCCTACCGCGTGTCCGTCCACCGGTGTGCATTCACTGCCCGCAAGACAAGAAAGGGCCACGTGTTTCCACAGCGGCATGGTTTTTAAGGCCTCTGCGGTGTGCGTTTCACCGTTACCGCAAAGGAAATCGGTCACGCACAGCCGTCCTTCGGTGAGCGTTCCCGTTTTGTCGGTAAACAATATATTCAAACTGCCTGCCGTTTCAATTCCCACGGGACGGCGTACCAACACTTGATCGCGCAGCATGCGGCGCATATTGGCGGAAAGCACCACCGTGATCATCATCGGCAACCCTTCCGGCACGGCCACCACCACGATAGAAACGGCCAGTGTGATCGCGTGGAGCAGATTGCCAACCAATACGGTAGGGGTGGTGAATGCCGCTGTTATAGCAGAGGCGGAAAACCCGTTTTGGATCACGAAGGCATGAAACAGGTCGGCGAGTGCCACCAACACAGCCGCCGCATACCCCAAACGGCTGATGGTGGCGGCCAGTCCGCCCAACCGCGTTTTCAGCGGACTTTCAGGTGAGGCTTCGTGCAACGAGCCGGCTACACCGCCGTACAGCGTAGCATTTCCTACGCGGCTCACGAGCAGCGTGCCGTTTCCCGCGCAGACCACACTGCCGCGAAACAGATCCCCCGCTGCCGTGAGGTCGTTCGTGAAGGCGGCGGCGGCACTCTTTTTTACTTCGCGACCTTCGCCGTTCAGCGCCGCTTGTTCGACCGAAAGTGCACCTTCGCACAACACGCCGTCGGCGGGTATGCGTTCGCCCGCCTGTAACAGCACCGCGTCACCCACCACGATCTCGCCGATGGGAAGTATCGTTACCTTGCCGTCCCGTATCACCCGACAGGATATCCGAGCACTTTCTTCCTGCAGGCGTGCAAAAGCGGTTTCACTGCCGTATTCCGACAGCGCGGAAACAAAGGTAGAGAGAAAAATAGCCAGCGCAATTCCCGCTGACTCATACCAATCAAATCGATGAAAGAAAAACAGCACGTTTACCGCCAAAGCCGCAAGCAATACTTTGATGATCGGATCACCGAAACCGCTGATGAATTGACGCCAAAAACTGTTTTGTCCACGTCCCGTCAATTCGTTGCTCCCGTGCTCGGCACGGGATGCCGCCGCTTGGGTCGTTGTCAGTCCTCTCGTCACGCACATCCCTCCTCTGCGGTATATATATGTGCAGAGGAGGGGGAATTATACTAAGCACAGTGCCGCGACCTGTAACACGAAAATGAGCGGAATACCCAGCATAAACTTTGCTTTTTTTGTTTTATGGCGCACGATCTGCATAGTCAAAAACATGGCGACACTGCCGCCGAGTGCCGCAACCGTCAAAAGGATACGCTCGGGTACACGCCGCATTTTGCGACGGGCCGCGTATTTATCTTTTACCGTCAACAGGACGGCGATCACACTTATTAAAATGATCCAGATGTAAAGATGTTGCACGTTATCACTCCGTTCGATGAAAGTATACAACATAAATTTCACCTTGACAAGGGGGATATTCTGTGCCGAACGATATACAATAAGCCATGTGAAAGAAAGGGGCGTTTGGCATTGAAAAAATATATATGGTTGTTTTCGCTGACAACGATACTGTCGCTTTCGTTGATCTTTGGGTTGCGCGGCGTGCGCGAACCGGTGGTGACGGTATCTGTACAGGCACTGGAAAAACAGACGGTGACGGGTGTCGTATCGTGCACGGGTCGCGTGGAGGAAGCGGGTCGCGAGGTGCTGGCGGCTTCGACCGGCGGGACGGTGCAGGTGCGCGCGGCGGTACCGGAAAATCGTTTGAGATCGGTGGCGGTGGGGCAACGGGTGACGGTGAGCGGCACGGCCTTTTCGGCTGAACGGTACGGCGGCACGGTACTCTCAATTGCAGACAAAGCATACACCACGCCTACCGGTGCCACCGTGTTGGATGCTATCGTGGCTTTGGATGCGACCGATACGTCGCTCAAATGCGGTCTTACCGCCAAGGTGGACATCTGTGTGAGTGAGCAGGTGGGCATTGTGATACCCTACAGCAGTTTGTGTGCGGACGAAGACGGCGGAGAATATGTGTACGTGGTAAAAGACGGCCGCGCTGTGCGGCGTGACGTGACGGTTGGTGAAGAACTCCGTGACGGGGTCCTTGTTACGGCGGGAGTCGCGGCGGGTGAGCAGTTGATCCTTCAGCCGGAAGACGTACCGTGTGACGGCGCACGCATACAGGAGGCGGCGGAATGAAAGAGATCTTTCACGGGGCTTGTCGGCATATGGTGCGCCGTTTTGCCCGTACCGCTCTGACAGTGGGGGGGATCGCGGTCGGCGTGCTGATGGTGACACTCGTATATATCATCGGGCAAGCGGGCACCCAAACGGTGGGGCGTGAACTTGAGAATATGGGGTTGCAGGGGGTGTCGGTCGCC
This sequence comes from Oscillospiraceae bacterium, assembly GCA_015065865.1. Taxonomy (GTDB): domain Bacteria; phylum Bacillota; class Clostridia; order Oscillospirales; family Acutalibacteraceae; genus SIG588. The sequence goes on from SVPM01000010.1 coordinate 40,340, forward strand.
GCCGTTTCCGATGAGGCAGTACTCACGGCCGAAGAACTCCAAACGGTGCGTGCGGTAGCAGGGGTATCCGAAGCGATGCCGCTTGCGGTGGCGAGCGGCAGAGGTATGCTCGGGCGCCATTCTTTTACCGCTTACGTGGGCGGTATCGATGCAGGTGCCGATCAAGTTATCGCATTGGAAGCGGCACACGGACGCTTGTTGCGCGCGGGAGATATCCGTGCCGCTTCGGCGGTATGCGTGGTGGACGAGGCGGTGGCGTTGGAAGCATACGGCCGCACCAACGCGGTGGGAAAAACGCTTACGCTCACACTGGACGGCACACCGATGGAACTGACCGTGGTGGGTGTAGCCAAAGCAGGCAGCAGTCTGCTGCAAAGTGTCAGCGGGATGATCGCGGGATTGGTGTATCTGCCGTATACCACCTTGCAGGCGGCGAGCGGGCGAGAGGTGTTCGACCAGATCGCCGTGAAAGTGGCAAAGGAAACGGAAACCGATGCGGTACGCGAGCGGGTGGTGGCGGCCTTGGACAGAGAAAGCGGCACCCAAGGGGCGTATACCGCGGAAAATTTAGCCGCTCAACGTGAACGGCTCGGCCGATTGATGGATATTGTCGGGTTGATACTCACCGCTGTTTCGGCGGTCTCACTGGTGGTGGCGGGTATGGGCATGCTCACGTCTATGCTTACAGCCGTCAACGAGCGGGTGCGTGAGATCGGTATTAAGCAAGCGCTCGGCGCAGGGGGAAGACGTATCCTGACGGAATTTTTGGCGGAATCGTTACTGCTTGCGGCCGTCGGCGGAGCGGTAGGCATGGTGGGCGGCGCCTTGGCGGGGACGGTGGGGCTTCGCTTGTTCGGTATCACGGCAAGTCTGCCGTGGACCCGTCTGTTGCCGATTTGGCTGGGAACGGTCTCGCTCGGCGGTTTGTTTGGGTGGTATCCCGCCCGTAAGGCCGCTCGACTGCATCCTGTGGAGGCCTTGCGACAGGAAGTAGGTTAAAAAAATACTTGCAATTTTCAAAAAATATCAGTATACTGAAATTACCATAAATTAGGAGGTATATACAAATGAAAGAGTTAAAAGGTACACGCACCGAAGCCAACTTGATGGCGGCGTTTGCGGGTGAATCCGAGGCACGTAACAAATACACCTACTATGCTTCCAAAGCAAAGAAGGAAGGGTATAACCAGATCGCGGCGCTGTTTTTGGAAACGGCGGATAACGAAAAAGAACACGCTAAATTGTGGTTTAAACTGCTTCACGGCGGCATTGCCGACACCGCAACCAACCTGAAAGATGCGGCGGCAGGTGAAAACTACGAGTGGACGGATATGTATGCGACCTTTGCTAAGGAGGCGCGTGAAGAAGGTTTTGATCACATCGCCGATCTGTTTGAGGGCGTGGCCAAGGTGGAAGCCGAACACGAAAAACGCTATTTGAAGTTGCTTCAGAACGTGGAAAATAAAGCCGTGTTCGAAAAAGCGGGTATCGTCGTTTGGAAGTGCGGTAACTGCGGGCACATTCACGTGAGCGAAACCGCGCCCGAAATCTGTCCCGTTTGTGCACATCCGCAGGCGTATTTTGAGATGCGTGCGGAGAACTATTAAGGAGTAACGGTATGCGTATTTTGTTTCAAGGTGACAGCATCACCGATGCAGGGCGCAATTATGCCGATCCGCACGACCTCGGGAACGGATACCCGAAATACGCCGCCGAGGTTTTGCGGGAATGGTTTCCCGATGAGGAATTGGAATTTCTGAACTTCGGCATCAGCGGCAACCGCGCTTGTGATCTGGTGGCACGGTGGGAAAACGACTGCTTGAATTGGAAACCCGACATCGTGTCGATCCTTATCGGCATCAACGATACTTGGCGGCGGTACGATGCAAACGATATCACCACCGCCGAACGGTTTGAGGCGAATTATCGCCGTCTGCTCACCGATCTGCGCGAAAAGACCGGCGCTAAGATCGTGATGCTCGAACAGTTCCTTATTCCTACCGACCCTGCCAAGGAGTGCTGGCACGGCGGCGATCTGGATGAGAAGATCCAAGTTACGCGCCGCTTGGCACGGGAATTTGCCGATGTATTTGTGCCGTTGGACGGTATGCTTGCAGCGGCGTGTGTGGGTCAAGAACCGTCGGCATTTTCGGGCGACGGTGTGCATCCGAACGAAGAAGGCGCCCGCTTGATCGGCGAATGGTATGCCGATGCGGTCGCCCCGTACATAGTGTGATTTTTCAAAAATTTCCCACACCGCTTGGTAAAAGGAACGCGTTCCTTTTCTAAATTTCGGTGTAAATAGTTTTTGATCACGGTGGAACAGTAAGACTGTTCACACCGTGATTTTTTTGCGGCGTGAACGGGAGGTGAGGAAGATCAAACGGTTTTTTCGACGGTTGAGTATGGTGTTAACTCCGCTGTGTGCGGCGGTGCTGGTTGCCGTCGGTGTGTACGGCGCGTCGGTGCCGTCGGCGTATGTGGTGGCGGGAAACGGCGCGTTGACTTTGCCGGCACCATTGTCGGCGATAGCGGAAGCCGAACACGCCGCTACGGTGCGGTTGCTTGGAGTTTTTCCCGTCAAAGAAGTCGCCGTGCGGCAAGCAGACGATATGCAGGTGGTGCTGGGCGGCGACGTGTTTGGTATGAAACTGTATACCGATGGTGTGTTGGTGGTCGGTTTGACCGATGTGGACACGGAAAACGGCAATTGCAATCCGGCAGGGGAAGCGGGCGTGTGCAAAGGCGATTTGATCCACTCCGTCAACGGAGTGACGGTGACCACCATGCAGGAAGTCGCAGCGATAGTGGAACACTCGCAGGGGAATGTTTTGGATATGGTGATAGAACGGGACGGAGTGACCTTTAACGCGCGTTTTTCACCGGTCCTTTCGGTTGGTGAAGGGCGGTACAAAGCGGGGCTGTGGGTGCGTGACAGTTCGGCGGGTATCGGCACCTTGACCTTTTATCACCCTGCAACCGGCGTGTTTGCGGGACTGGGACATCCCGTGTGCGATGCCGACACAGGGGAGATACTGCCCATTTCCGCAGGCGAGGCGGTGGCGGCCCGTGTGTACAGTGTAGACCGCGGTGCATGCGGGGATGCGGGGTCACTGTGCGGCGGTTTCGCAGGGCGGACGTTCGGCACGCTGCGCCAAAACGGTAAAAACGGAGTGTACGGCACAGCCAAAAACTGGCGTGATGTCTCGGAACTCATTGCGGTCGCGCCGCGGCAAGAGGTGGTGACGGGCGCGGCAAAGATACGCTGTACGGTGGATGACAACGCCCCGCAGTGGTATGATATTGAGATCACCAAAGTGCGGTATGCGGGTGACCGTGAGGATATGCACATCACCGTGACCGATCCGGATCTGTTGGCGATCACAGGCGGCATTGTACAGGGGATGAGCGGCAGTCCCATTATCCAAAACGGCAAACTTGTTGGAGCGGTTACTCACGTATTAGTTGATGACCCCACAAAAGGCTACGGCATCTTTGCGGAGGATATGCTGGAAACGGCACAGAGCGTATCCAATGAACAATTAAAAGAGGTATCGTAACAAGAAAGCATCCCAATTATTTTTGGGATGCTTTTCTGTATTCATTAGGAGAATAGCCGGCTCTTTTTTTAAACCATCGGCAAAAATAAGGATAATTATTTATTCCGACTTTTTCAGCCACGTTATAGATTGGTTCATTATCATTTGTCAGCAGTTCTTTTGCAAGTTTTAACCGTTGACCGGCGATGTATTCATTAACAGAACTGTTAAGATTATCTGAAAAAGCTTTATATAAATAATTTTTTGATATATGAAATTTAGCGCAGAGTACACCAACACTTAAATTCTCATGTAAATGCATATCAATAAAATTTATCGCTTCATTTATGAATGAGTCGTACACGATTTGAATAGATGGTTCAAACAAAATATAGGATAAAAGATCATATAATGATGTAAGCTTGTCCTCGGTCAAAAAGGGTAATTTATAATACAAGTTGCTTAATTGCTCAACAGTACGGGGATCATCATTTGGAAAAAAATGTGGCAGAGCAGGAGATCTTTCAGAGCGTATGCGTCCCATAATTACAAATCCTACCACGGTATCATTTTTTATAATGGGCATAGCAGAATCGTACAATCCCGCCCAGCAGATGTGGCTCTCCATTTTCTTGGTCGATTCACATAGTTTAAGTATCTTTTGGTCACACTGTGAACAAAGCATTTTTTTGTCGTCAAAAGTTTGTGAAAGGGAACAAAAGTCCTGTTTTTTTGAACAGTTTGCCAAGACATTATAGTTACTATCCAATATCGAAATACTTAGGGACGGAAGATCTTACCTATACGGCTATGTGGCAGAAGAATAACGACACCGAATACCGCATTGAGTATTACGTTCAGCAGGCTGACGGCAGATACACCTTACAGCATATGATTAAGGACACAACTGCCACAGGCAAGGTGTTCACCGAACAGTATCTCAGAAGCCTCGTCATTGACGGTGCCAAGACCGCTGACCAAAAATTCCTCATCGAAGATG
>SVPM01000064.1 GCA_015065865.1 Oscillospiraceae bacterium
CCACCGCTTGCTTTTGCGCCGCAAGGCAGTTGGAAGCGGACACCATCGCGTCCCGCAAAGTCGTTCCGTTTATCATTTCAGCACTCCCTTGTTGTTGCGAATTATACTGCTCAAATTATTCGGCTTTCATGCCGTCCACACACACGTTGACCTCTTTTACGATAAGGCCCGTGGCTTGTTCCACCGTGAAACGCACCTTGTTTTCGATGCTTTCGGCAATCGCTGTGATATTCATACCGTAGATCACCGCAATATGCAACTCCACCACCAAGCGGCCGCCTTCACTGCGAACGCGCACCCCTTGGTCGGCATAGGTACGGCGGGAGATCAGCGAACGCAGGCCCTGCCGCGCACCGCTTTTCACCATGCCCGCCACGCCGTAGCACGCCGAAGCGGCGTTGCCGATAAGGTTGGCAAAATACTCCTCCGAGATCTCAATGGTTCCCATGTGATTCTCAATACGGATCATAATAACACACCTTTCCGCACACGCAGTTATTCTCCCGCGGTGCTCCATTTCCATTTTTCCAAACCTGCATATGCATTAAACGCATTGGGTGAAACCCCCAGCAGTTCCCGCGCATACGCCGCCATACCGCGCCGCCAACACAGCGGAATATACGGCACGTCTTCCGCCAACACAGCCGAAAACTGCGCCGCCGTGACCTCCCCCGCACAAAACGCGGTGTAACTTTGCGCCGCTGTTCCGTTGGTGTTCACACCATACGCGGCAGCACCGCCGCGAACCAGCCACGGCGAGAGGTCCATATTCGCGGTCATCCGTACTTCACCGATATACAGGTCACACCGTCCGTTGCGTAACGCGACGAAATAATCGTCATACGGCAAGGACACCACCGTCACGACAAAGCCGACCGCTTCCAGTTGAGTTTCTATCAAATCCGCAAGTGCGGTTTTGAACGCATTATCTTTACAAACCAGCAAAGATACCTCTGCCGATTGTGCCTTCTCGTCTGTCCCGTTCGGCACGGCATACCCTGCCCCCGAAAGTAACGAGGTCGCCGCTGCACCGTCGGCATATGCTGCATATACCGCCAGCGATTCCGCCGTGGCAAACGGTTGCGGGAACGGTGCTGTCGCCGCCGCGGCATACCCCGCAAACGCCGCTTCCGCCAAGCGGGTGCGATCCAATGCCAGCGACACCGCACGGCGGACCGCCGCTTCTTTGAACAAACGGCGAGAGGCATTCACACCGAGATACACCAAATATTCCGTATCCGCCGATGAAGCGGCGCAGGACACACGCGGCACTTCGCCGTCGGTAAGGTCGCTGTAAAAATAACTCACACGACCGAGTTCCACACCGTTGATGCATTCCGCGTCGCTCACCAGATCCAACAAACGGATCTCCGAAAACGCGACCGTTTCCCCCTGCGGATCGGCAACCAGACGAGGCGCGGGATCAAACACGTAATTACCGCTGCCGAGCACCGTGCCGTCCTCCGCAACACGCACGACGGGGAAACTTAAGCAAGCGGCGGCAAAGGGATCGCCGCGCTTTAACGTGAACGTAACGGTCCTGCCGTCTTCCGACGCGGCGGCATCCGCCACGTTGGAAAGCAACGGTGCATACGCCTCGCTTTCACGGGCGGCCGCAAAGGATGTCAGCACATCCGCCGCCGTAACGGAAGAACCGTCCGAAAACACCGCATCGTCTGCAAGGCGCGCGATCACACTCACGCCCTCCACCTGCACCGATTTCGCCAAACACGGCACAGCCTGCATCGTATCGCTCACCGCTGTCAACCCTTCGTACAACAGCGGTACCAACTCACGGTTGACACGACTGGTCATCAAAAACGGGTTCAAACTGTCCGCACGGCTGTACGCCAATGTGAACACGGGCGGTACCGCGGGTGGCGTATCCTCTGCCGCAGGGGGGGCGGAGGACGGCGGGACAGGAAGCGGCGTTGCCGTGGAACAGGCGGTGAGAGTCACCAACAAAAGGCACAAAGCGCACACGCGCCGCAACCGTGTTGACAACCTGCCACCCCCCTGATACACATAAACAGACACGATATATTATAACATAGAATTTCCAAACAATCAACCTTTTTATCCCACAAAGCAAAAGAATTGACAAATTGGTGCAACAACGCTATAATTTTTAAAGGAAATGAGGTGCTTTTTTATGGGTTGGTTCGGCAAACGCAAGGCTGAAAAAGAACGGGAAGAACGGTTTTCCCGTCTGTGTGAAAAGCCGATCAAATACGTGGCGCGGCGACAGTTGCGCGCCGACGGTTCCACCGAAGAAGTGGTGCTCGGCAAAGGCGGCCGTCTTTCACGCGGGAACGGATTTTTCATGGTGGATACCGGCACGGGAGAAGTGTTTCGTTGCACGGAAGATACCGTGCGCTGTGCCGAATTGCTCAGCCGCGACGGCGCAGTAGTGCAAGGTGTAAACACCCACACCAACGCGGAAGATACCGTGGTTGCTTACTACGTATATTATCGATGAGAGGTTTTTATTATGATCTTTCCTTCCTTTTTGCAGCCGCGTGACCGTATCGGCATCACGGCACCCAGCGCCGGTATCGCCGCCGAAGACCACGAGGCACTGAATCTTTCCGTTTCCCGTCTGCGGGAGGCGGACTACCGCGTGATCGAAACCGAGAACGTGCGAAAAGGCGGTATCGTGAGTGCTTCGGCCGCCGAACGGGCCGCTCAGTTGAATGCACTGATCCAACATTCCGACGTCGCTATGATCTGGTGCGCCTGCGGCGGGGATTTTCTGTTGGATATTCTCCCCTTCGTCGATTTTGAATCTATGCTGAAGCGTCCGAAATGGGTGCAAGGGTATTCCGACCCTACCTCACTGCTGTATACCTTGACCACTCGTTACGACATCGCCACTATTTACGGCACCAACGCCGGCGGGTTTGACGAAGAAACGGTGCCTCCGCACGCACAATACAGTTTGGATCTGATCGGTGGCAACCTCGCCCCGCAACACAGTTTTGAAACGTACACCCACCGTTTTCGCGACGAGGGCGAACAGGCGGTGGTGTGGGAAACGCCCCGCGGCGATTTCTCAGCCACGGGACGTTTGCTCGGCGGGTGCTTGGATTGCCTTTCGGATCTTTTCGGCACTCCCTACGACGGCACTGCCGATTTTGTTGAACGCTATCGTGACGATGGTATCATCTGGTATTTCGACGTCTTTGCCCTCTCTGCCGAAGCGGTGTACCGCACCTTGTGGCGTATGCGGGAGTGCGGTTGGTTCGCCACCGCACGGGCGATCATGGTGGGGCGAATATGTTTTCCCCATTCGCAATTGGATCTTACCTACCGCGATATGATCGAGCAAGCACTGCCCGACCTGCCGCTGGTGCTGGAGGCGGACGTGGGTCACGTGCCGCCGCGTATGACGATGATCAACGGTGCTCTTGCCACCCTCACGACCGAAAACGGCAAAGGTACGTTGACGATGACATTGGAGTGATAGACTATGACTGAACAACAACTGCGCGCCCTGCTTTCTGATATGTCGCTTGCCGAAAAATTCGGCGAACTTCAACAAATGCCGGGGCAATATTACACCGACGACTGCATCGAAACGGGTGTTAACGCCGCTTTCGATTTCACCGAAGAAGAAGCGGCTTGTATCGGTTCGACATTGAACGTGTTGGATCCCGCCCGTATCAACGAAATACAAAAACAGCATATTGCGCGGCATCCCCATGGGATCCCTATGCTGTTCATGTTGGATATTATTCACGGTTACAGCACCGTTTATCCCATTCCCTTGGCACAGGCTTGTTCCTTCGACCCCGATCTGGTGCGCGCACTGGCGCGCGCCACCGCGCGGGAATCCTGCGCCGCAGGGCAACACGTGACCTTTTCACCGATGGTGGATATTGCACGGGATGCCCGTTGGGGCCGTGTGATGGAAGGCAACGGTGAAGATCCGTATCTCGGCTGTAAAATGGCCGAAGCCGCCGTGCAGGGATATCAAGGTGACGATCTTACCGCCGAAGGCACCATCAGCGCTTGTGTAAAGCACTTCGCCGCCTACGGTGCCGTGGAGGGCGGACGTGAATACGGTCACGTAGATATGTCGGAACGCATACTGCGACAATACTACCTGCCGCCCTATAAAGCCGCTTGCGATGCGGGGAGCGGTATGCTGATGACCGCTTTTAATGCGATCGCGGGAGTACCCGCTTCGGGTAGTCGTGAGTTGAATGCCATCCTACGTGATGAGTGGGGATATGACGGCACGGTGATCTCGGATTACGGCTCGGTCAGCCAGATGTACAGCCACGGTGTGATCGAAAACGCAACACAATCCACCAAACGCGCGATGGACGGCGGGGTGGATATCGAAATGTGTATTCACCACTACCGCCGCGGCCTTCCGCAGTTGCTTGCCGACGGTGAACTCACCGAAGAACAGCTGGACCGCGCCGTGTGGCGGGTACTGAATCTCAAAAACCGATTGGGTCTGTTTGAAAATCCCTACCGTTTCGCTTCCCCCGAAAAGGCGACACAACTTATCAACTGTGCGGAGTTTTTGCAATTGGCACGCGAAGCGGTGCCGCGCTGTTCGGTGCTTCTTAAAAACGAGGACACCCTGTTGCCCCTTTCGCCCGCCGCCAAGGAAACGGTTGCCTTTATCGGCCCGTTTTTGAACGAGCACGACCTGCTCGGCGGCTGGGTAAACGGCCGTGTCGGCCGCATCGCCACCGCCACCTTGCAGGAAACGCTGCAAGCACGGTATCCCGATCGCGCCTTCACCTACACGGCGGGATGTGAATTGTTAGGCGCCGAAGATGCCGTTATGGCATCCAAAAAGAAGGCCTCGTTCGAATCGGACGAGGATCGCCGCCGCACGATGCTGGAAGCGGCGGTTCGTGCCGCCGAAAAAGCCGATACGGTGGTGCTGTTTTTGGGTGAGCACCCGCAATGCGGTGGTGAAATGGCGGCCAAAGCGGATATTCGCCTGCCGAAGATCCAGCGGGATCTGTTTGAAGCGGTCGCCGCTGTAAATCCGAACATCGTCACGGTGGTATTTGACCACCGCCCCGTGGAACTCGGCGCGGTGGCGACCAAATCCAAAGCCTTGCTGAACGTGTGGTTCCCCGGCACGATGGGCGCCGCCGGCATCACCGATATGCTGTTCGGCGACACCGCCCCCACGGGGCGCACCACCATGTCGTTCCCCCACACGGTCGGGCAGGAACCGATTTATTACAATCGCCTTCCCACCGACCACGCGCCCGAATTTTCGCCCATCTACATCACGGGTTACATTGACTGCCCGCTTGAACCGTTATTTTCTTTCGGCGAAGGGTTGACCTACACCGATTTTGCTTACGGCGAGGTGCGGCTGGATACCGATATCCTGCACGAAGGCGAAACGCTCATCGCCGCGGTAACGGTGAAAAACGTCGGCAAGCGGGACGGTGAAGAAACGGTACAGTTGTATATTCGTGACCGTTTTGCCTCGGTATCACAACCCGTCAAGGAACTGAAAG
>SVPM01000065.1 GCA_015065865.1 Oscillospiraceae bacterium
CAGAAGCTGGTCGATACCGGCGGGCGCGTTGATCGCTTTAAGAAGCGTTTCGGCATGCAGGAAGGCAAATAAGTTTGTAGCAAAAACAGGGCTGCCGCGTTGTGCGACAGCCCTGTTTTCTTCCAATGAAAAGGAGAAGGTATGGGACAGGATTACCGCACAGTGTTTCACGCGGCGGCGGATGAATTTACCGAAAAGCGGTCGCGTTTTATCGGGCACATTGCGCCCGTGACCACGGAAGAAGAAGCACAGGCGTTTGTGGCGGCGCGAAAAAAGGAGTTTTGGGATGCCAAGCATAACGTGTGGGCTTACGTGTTGCGTGAAGGCGGTGTGCGCCGTTTTTCGGATGACGGCGAGCCGCAGGGAACGGCTGGTATGCCGGTGTTGGACGTGCTGCAAAAAGAGGGGGTGACCGACTGTGTGGTGGTGGTCACCCGCTATTTCGGCGGTATTTTGCTCGGCGGCGGCGGGCTGGTGCGCGCGTATTCTCACGCGGCACGGCTGGCGGTGGATGCCGGTGAGCGGTGCGATATGCGCTGTTGTCAGAAATTGTCGCTGGGGTGCGATTACGCACAATACGGTTGGGTCGGCCCGTTGGTGGCCGCACACGGCGGGGTGCTTGAGGATACGGATTTTGCCGAGGAAGTGACCTTGCGTTTTCATCTTCCGTTTGAGGCGATCGCGCCACTGCAAAAAGCGTTGACCGAACAGAGTGCCGGCACGTTGTTTCTTGTCGAGGAAGGCGAAGGATTCTATCCTTTTGCAGTAGAAAAATAATTTTTGTGTTTTTTTGCGGAAAAACAAGGAGTTTTCTTTTTTTCTGCGTATATGTTTATAAAAGGGGGGATCTCCGTGACAGTACGAGAACGGTATGAACGGGAAGAACGCGCACGGTTGTCACCGTTGGCGGCATTTTCGGATGAGGCACAGCGTGACCGTGCGGGCACGCCCTGCCCGTATCGCACCGAGTATCAGCGCGACCGCGACCGCATTTTGCACTGCAAGGCGTTTCGCCGTTTGAAGCATAAGACACAGGTGTTTTTGTCACCGGAGGGGGATCATTACCGCACCCGATTGACCCACACGTTGGAGGTGGCGCAGATCGCGCGTACTATTGCACGTGCGTTGCGGTTGAACGAAGATCTGACCGAGGCGGTGGCCCTGGGGCACGATTTGGGGCATACGCCGTTCGGCCACGCGGGTGAACGCGCGCTTGACCGTTTGATGGAGGGCGGATTCCGCCATTACGAGCAGAGTGTGCGTGTGGTGGAACGGCTGGAAAACGACGGTGTCGGTTTGAATTTGACCGTGCAAACGCGAAACGGTATCGTAACGCATACCCGCGGCGAAGAGGCCGCAACGCTGGAAGGGCGCATTGTGCGTTTGGCGGACAAGGTGGCGTATATCAGCCACGATATTGACGATGCGGTGCGTGCCGGTGTCTTGGAAGAAGCGGACGTGCCCGCGCACCTGCTTGCGGCGTTGGGCGAGGGCCGTGCGGCGCGTATCGACCGTATGGTTACCGCCATTGTGGAAAACAGCACCGATACGGTGCGGATGGATGCGGCGACCGAAGCGGCTTTTGACGAGTTGCATGCGTTTATGTACAGATCGGTCTATTTGAATCCCGTTGCCAAAAGCGAGGAAAGCAAGGTGGACGGGCTGATCGAGCAGATGTTCTTGCATTTTGTGAAACGACCCGAAGCACTGCCGGCCGAATACACGGCCATCTGCGAGACGGAGGGCGCCGCGCGAGCGGTGTGCGATTACATCGCCGGTATGACCGACAACTATGCGCTTGACGTATATCATTCCTTGTTTATTCCCCGCAGTTGGGGAGTAAAGATCGTGGAATAAGTTCACAAAGAGATAACGAAAGGAGGGAGTTTTGTGGCAATACCCGACAGTTTTATTGAAGAAGTGGTCAGTCGTAACGAGTTGGAGCCGCTGGTTTCCACCTACGTTCGTTTGAAACGGCGCGGCCGCACGTTGGTGGGGTTGTGCCCGTTCCACGGTGAGAAAACTCCCTCATTTACCGTATACAGTGATAACAATTCCTTTTATTGTTTCGGCTGCGGTGCCGGCGGGGATGTGATCACCTTTGTGCGGCGAATGGAAAATCTCGATTACGTGGATGCCGTGAAGTTTTTGGCCGACCGTGCGGGGTTGCGTATGCCTGAACAGGGTGTGAACGATGCGGTTTCCAAATTGCGGGTGCGTGTGTTGGAAGCCAACCGCGAGGCGGCACGGTTTTACCACAGTATGCTTTCCGACCCGAAAGGCGCGGTCGGACTGCAGTATTACCGCGGGCGCGGATACAGCGACAGTACCATTCGCCGTTTCGGGTTGGGATATGCACCCGATTCGGGGTGGGCGTTACGTGATGCGCTGCGCGCCAAAGGGTTTACCGATGAAGAACTGATTGCGGCGTGGCTTTGTAAACGCAGTGAACGCGGGCATTTATATGACATTTTCCGTGGACGTATCATGGTTCCGATCATTGATATCCGCGGTAACGTGATCGCATTCGGCGGGCGTGTATTGGATGATTCCAAACCGAAATACATCAATACATCCGACACACTGGCCTACAAAAAGTCGGACAACCTGTTCGCGTTGAATTTTGCGAAGAGTGCGCTTGGCAAGATGCAGGACGGCAACACACAACTGATCTTGTGTGAAGGCTATATGGACGTGATAGCCCTGCATCAAGCGGGTTTTACCAATGCGGTGGCCGCATTGGGCACCTCCTTTACGGCGGAACACGCACGGCTGATCGCTCGCTACGCCGCGGAAGTGGTGCTTACCTTTGATGCGGATGCGGCAGGGCAAAAAGGCACGGGACGTGCGATCGACCTGTTGCGGGAAACGGGTGTGCGTATTAAGGTGGTGCGCGTGCCCGACGGAAAGGACCCTGATGAGTTTATCAAAAACAACGGCGCCGAGCGATTCCGCTTGTTGATGGAGCGCTCCGCCAATGACGTGGAGTACCGTTTGCTTGAGTTGGGACGACAATTTGACCTTGCCACCGCCGACGGTCAGGCGCGCTACTTAAAAGGTGCGGCGGAATTGCTGGCGGGATTGTCCAGCCCGATCGAGCGGGACGTGTACGCCGGAAAGATCGCCGCGGAAGTGGGGGTCACGAAGTCGGCGTTGCTCGACCAGATCCGACAGGTGGGGCGTCGCCGCGCACGTAAGCAAGAGGGGCAAAAACTTTCACAGGCGGTGCGGCAAAATGCCGCTGCGGTGAAAAAGGTGAACCCCGAAGCGGAAACCCATTGGCGTGCCGCCCGTGCAGAGGAGGCACTGATCGGCTTGCTGATACGCAACCCCGATTATATCGGCCGTGTGGCCGAAGCGTTGCCGCCCGACCGTATGGTGACCGCGTTTAACCGTGGGCTGTATGAGCAGTTGGTCACACGGCACCAAAACGGATTGCTGGTGGAACCGTCACTGCTCTGTGCCGAATTGGAAGTGGACGGTATGGCCTACTTGATGCGTATGGTACAGGAGGCGGCGGAACGCGCGAATACGCCGGAAGAGGCGCTGCGGTGCGCGGCGGTGATCGCAGAAGAAAAAAGCCGATTGGCGGTGCAGGAAGGCACGCCGTCGGACGAGGATATTCAAGCATATTTAGCCAAATTACGGCAGGATAAAAAATAAAGGAGATATACATAATGAGTACGAACGTGAATGAGCAAGAGAAAAACACCACCACGCCGACGGCGGAGCAGGAAAACGCACCGATCACCGATGCGGCGGTGCTTTTGAAAGAGAAGCGGTTGAATGACCTCTTGGTGATGGGACGTGCGAAAGGTAAACTGACTACACAAGAGATCTTGGATGCCACCGAAAATGCCGATTTTGATCTGGAACTGGTGGACAAACTGTATGAACTGATCGAATCGCAGAATATTCAGATCGTGGATGATTTTTCAGATGATAATCTGAATGATATTGAAACGGTTATCGAACAGCGCCCCGACGGCGAAGAAGCCAGCGATACCGTGATGGTGGACGATCCCGTGAAGGTGTACCTGAAAGAGATCGGCCGCGTGCCGTTGCTCACCCCCGAAGAGGAGGTCGGCTTGGCGGAACGGATCATGCAGGGAGATGCGGGTGCGAAAAAGCGTTTGTCCGAAGCCAACCTGCGTTTGGTGGTCAGCATTGCCAAGCGGTACGTTGGGCGCGGTATGCAGTTCCTCGATCTTATTCAAGAAGGCAATCTCGGTCTTATCAAAGCGGTGGAAAAATTTGATTACACCAAGGGTTTCAAATTTTCGACCTATGCTACTTGGTGGATCCGTCAGGCGATCACACGTGCCATTGCGGATCAGGCGCGCACCATTCGGATTCCCGTGCATATGGTGGAGACCATCAACAAAGTGAAAAAGGTGTCCAGTCAGTTGCTGCACGAGAACGGACACGAGCCGTCGGTGGAGGAGATCGCCCAGCGGTTGGAGATGCCGGTGGATAAGGTGCGGGAGATCATGCGTGTGGCGCAGGAACCCGTTTCGCTGGAAACGCCGATCGGCGAGGAAGAGGACAGCCATCTCGGCGATTTCATTCCCGATGACGATGCACCGGCACCGGCCGATGCCGCTTCGCACACCCTCTTGCGCGAGCAACTCGGCGAAGTGCTTTCCACTTTGACCCCCCGTGAGGCCAAGGTGCTGCAACTTCGTTTCGGTTTGGAGGACGGCCGTCCGCGCACACTGGAAGAAGTGGGCAAAGAATTCGACGTTACCCGTGAGCGTATTCGTCAGATCGAGGCGAAGGCATTACGTAAACTGCGCCATCCCAGCCGCAGTAAGAAACTGAAAGATTTCTTAGATTAAAGGACAACGAGGGTATGCATATCAATTTGGAATCCGATTATGCCGTGCGTATCGTGCATTATATGGTACACAGCGGCACGCGTTGCGACGGTCGTACCGTGGCGGAAGCAACGGGTGTGTCGTTGCGCTTTGCGCTGAAAATTATGGGTAAATTGGTGGCGGCAGGCGTGGTGCTCTCGTTTAAGGGGGCCCACGGCGGCTATGAATTGGCGCGCCCTGCAGGGGAGATCACACTGCGGCAGGTTATCGAAGCGGTGGAGGGTCCTTACCGTTTCAGTCGCTGCGGAAGCGGCGAATATACCTGTACCCACACCGAGGCCGGTGTTTGTCCGCTGTATTCGGTATTTGATGAGGTGACGCGCACGGTGGTGGAGAAATTGGATACGATAACCTTTGATCGTATAGGAAAGGTGTAATCAGTATGGCGATGCTGTCTGCCCATCACGTGGGCAAGCAGTTCGGAGAACGCACCTTGTTTTCCGGATTGAGTTTTGAAATAAACGAACACGACAAGGTGGGCTTGGTCGGCGAAAACGGCTGTGGCAAGACC
>SVPM01000011.1 GCA_015065865.1 Oscillospiraceae bacterium
TCATCGAAAAGGATGTGTTTTACGATCTTTGCGATGAACTGGGTATTTTGATCTGGCAGGATCTGGCGTTTGCCTGTGCCGAAGTGCCGGTGGACTATCCCGGTCTGTTGGATCTTATCAATGAGGAGATCGACACGGTGGTGCGCCGCCTTGCCAACCACCCGTGCATTGCGCTGTGGTGCGGCGGTAACGAGCGTAACGGTTGTTTCGGTTACTTCCCTTGTTTGGGTGAAGAGTTGTTCTTATACACCATGCGTGGTATTGTGAACGGGTTGGATCCCTCTCGTCCGTATGTGGATGGCAGTCCCTACGGTTACAATCATATGGGTGGCCATGTGCGTAGCGGCGATCACCACACGTCGGCTTTCAATATCGGCAGTACGTTGGATTGGAACGAACGCCGCGAGATATTTAAAACCACCACCAGCGGTATGGCGACCGAGGTCGGCTGTATGGGATTCCCGCCGATGAGCAGCTTGAAAAAATACGTTCCTGCCGAGGAAATGACACACGACAGCCGTGTGATCGATCTGCATTTTGTGCGGAATCCGCACGACGGCGAAGGGAAAGGCTTCCTCGAAAAAGAGTATGAACTGGCAAACGATATGTTTGGTGCGTGCGCCGATTTCCAGGATTTTGCGAAGAAATCGGCTTGTGCACAGTCGGAATTCGTAACGTTGGACACCACCTTCCACCGCAGTCGCAAAGGCAATTGCGCTGCCTCGCTTTTGTGGATGTATAACGATTGCTGGCCGTGCGGTACTTGGTCGGTGGTGGATTATTACTTAGAGCCGAAAGCGGCGTATTACGCACTCAAGCGTGCATGCGAGCCGGTGGCGGCGGTGATCGCCAAACGTCCCGATGGGCTGGGAGCCTACGTGGTGAACGATACACGCCGTGACGTTCCTGCAACCCTCACCGTGGGCCAGATGGATACCGACGGTACGGTGGTGTTTCGCGAAGTACGGGATATTACCGCACCTGCGCTTTCTTCGGTGAAGATGTATGACTTCTCGGCGGTGGATGCCACCCGTCCGAACAGTTTTGTGTTTGTGCGGTTGGTTTGCGGCGATCGGCAAACGCAACAGGTGTGGTTCTTCCAAAATTGGCACGACATTGTGTGGGAACAACCCCACTTGACGGTTACCGCCGAACAAAAGGATAAACACAACATCACCGTTACTCTCGTTGCAGAGAAATACACCCGCTTCGTGCGGTTGCAAGGACTCGGCGACGGGGTTCAATACAGCGACAACTATTTTGATTTGTTGCCCGAACAGAAAAAGACGGTCACTATCACCGCCGAAAAGGTGATTTCGATGGATGACATCACGGTAGACCACTGGCTTACCGACTGGGCGGAATAAAAGGTGCAAAAAACAGCAGAGGATTTTTGATTCCTCTGCTGTTTTTGTGCATTGGGAAAATTGAATTTAACGTTCTTGCAAGAGAGGGAAGAGCTTTTGAAAAACTTCTTGACATGCCTGTCTATTGATGATAGACTGTAAGCGGAGTCTATTGCCGATAGACAAAAAGGAGGGTTCGCGTGAGAGAAGTGAAATTGGGCGTTGTGGAAGGAAGGTTTGCCGACATCGTATGGACGAACGCGCCGTTGACCACCAGAGAATTGGTCGCGCTTTGCGAGCAAGAACTTTGCTGGAAGCGTACTACGACGTATACCGTTCTTAAGAAACTGTGTGAGCGTGGATTGTTTGCCACAGAGAACGGCACGGTGACGGTGTGCCTTTCGAAAGAGGAGTTTTATGCACGACAAAGTGAACGGTTTGTAGAAGAAACGTTTGCCGGCTCGTTGCCTGCCTTTATCGCGGCGTTCACTGCCCGCAAACCGTTGACTGCCGCTGAGCGGGAGGAGATCATACGTATGATCGACCGTTTCGGAAAGGAGGGCGGCTCGTGAGTGAACTTTTTGTGTTCTTTTTAAACAAAAGCATTACTGCCGGATGGATAGTGGCGGTGGTTTTGATACTGCGACCGTTACTCCGCCGTGCGCCGCGTTGGGTCACCTGTTCGCTGTGGGGCGTGGTGGGGCTTCGCTTGCTGTTGCCGTTTTCGCTCACGAGCGTATTCAGTTTGATTCCTTCGGCAACCCCTGTTCCCGAAGATATTGCACTCACACACAGGCCGGCTGTTCAAACCGGAGTGGATTCGATCAATACGGCCGTTAATCCGCTTATTTATGAAGCGTTTGCTCCGCCGCTCGGAAACAGTGTCAACCCCTTGCAGGTGGTGTTGGCAGTGGCCGCGTGGGTGTGGATAGTCGGCGTTTTTGCCATGCTCGTCTATGCAGCCGCGGCATACATCCGTCTTGCACGACGGGTGCGGGTGTCGTTGCCGTTGGGAGAGGGGGTATATGCGTGTGATACCGTTGTCACACCGTTTATTCTCGGCATTCTGAAACCGCGTATTTTTTTGCCGTCCGCTATGGCGGAAGATACGGCTGCCTTGGTGATCGCTCACGAAAAAGCGCATCTCAAACGGCGTGATCACTGGATAAAACCGTTGAGTTTTTTACTGCTCTCGGTATATTGGTTTCATCCGCTCGTGTGGGTAGGATACCTGTTCTTATGTCGCGATATTGAGGCCGCCTGTGACGAAAAGGTGGTGAAAACGTTGGATATCGAGGGACGGTGCGCCTATTCCACTGCGTTGGTCGAGTGCAATCCGCACCGCCGTGCGGTGGCACTGTGTCCTCTGGCGTTTGGCGAAGTGGGGGTGAAAGCAAGGGTCAAGGCCGTGCTGAACTACAAAAAACCGTCCTTTTGGCTGATTCTTTTGTCGGTGGTGGTGAGCGTCGCAGTGGCGGTGTGTTTTCTTACCGATCCGCGGGACAAAAGGACGGACGGCGTGGTTTCACAGCACGGCGGTTCCGATTTGAAAGGCGTTTCGCTCATCATTACGGAGGCGGAACTTTCTGCGCCCGATCCGTATTTCACGGTGGAATGGAACAACGACACCGCAGGGGAGATACTCTACGGTGAACCGTTTGACGTGTATTATAAGCAGGACGGTGGTTGGGTAGATTGTCGGCAGGACGATGCCGTATGGACTATGCCCGCCTACAACGTGCGCCCGCACGGTGCGCGGGAGAAGACCTATCGTTTGCGTGGGCTCAGTATGTATATTGCGGGGGAATACCGTCTTGAAGCCTCGTTCACGGCGAACGGCGAAAAGCACACTGCGTGGGTGGAGTTTACCTTGGCCCGCGGTGTGGAGCAGGAAGCGGCACTGAATTTTGAACCGCAATCGTTGTGGTATGTAAACGGTGCGTATTCTTATGTGATGACTGCCGACAAGGCGCCGCGCTGGGGGTTGGTGAACGGTACCGCTTTGTATGAATACGGACGGGACGGACTGGTCGCTATGCTCGGATATATGCAAAAGATCACGTTAAATGAGGATACGTTCTTTTCGCGGCTGAAGTATGCTTCGGGATGGGAAGAGAACACACCATCTGTGGATTCCATATATAAAAACAACAAATATGCGTGGCAACTGTACAACGGAAACACACTCTATTTGTTGTTGGAACAACAAGACGGCAGGTTCCTTATGGGATACGGCAGTTACAATCATAATTTTGACGAATCTCCAAACCCCGACAACTCCGAAATTCGCTGGTTGTATCAATTGGAAAAGACGGAAAAAACGCCGAATATGTCACAACCGATAGTGGACGGGGCAATCGTGTTTTATCGCGAAACGACCGAGGAACACAATACGCCGGTGTACGACACCTATCACCGCATGAGTTCCGCCGCGTTGACCGCGTTGATGGACGATTTGGCGGCGGAACAATGGATATATGACGGCTTAGTGGATCGCACGGCATTTCATTTCGACGGAAAACTGTGGTATCACGATCAATGGTTGTATTTCGGTTTTGAAGAACGTATTGTGTTCTGCGGTGAACATTTTGCGGGTGTGTCGGACGATACGATGGAACGTTTTAAGAGCGTTCAGAAACAGGCCGAACCGTTTCGAGGACAGTAAAAAAAGAGCGAGTGACCGAGTCACTCGCTCTTTTTCGTTAACCTTTGCTTACACGGTCCAACCAGATGGTTGCGATGTCCAACGCCTCATACAGCCCTGCTTTTTCACTCTTCTTCAAAAAGCGTTCGTTCAAGGGAAGTTCCGGATCGGTCGCCATCATCTGAACCTGCACTTTTGTTGCCACCGAGAGTTCCTTCACCGTTTCGGTGGAGAGGATCTGCATCACAACTACGTGCTCATCCGCCATATCCCCGTAGTACAGCGTGTTGCCGCTACGAACCAAGGGGCGGCCTTTATAGGTCAAAATCGTTTCTTTATCCGCCATGGGTTTGTACCTGTTCCTTTCCTAAATCAATCGTTGAGATACGAGCGCACCAAAGCACGCAGAAGATCGTCACGGTCGATCTTACGGATGAGGGTACGGGCATTGTTGTGCGTGGTAATGTAAGTCGGGTCTTCCGAGAGAATGTACCCAACCAACTGGTTGATAGGGTTGTACCCCTTTTCGCGCAACGCATCGTATACGATGGTCAGCACCTTTTTCATTTCGGCATCGTTATCACAGCCGATCGAAAACGTTTGCGTTCTGTCAAGCATTCCGTTAACCTCCGTTCCGTAGTTACAATAGTATTATACGGCATAATTATGGAATTTGCAAGGGCTTAGGTGCGGAGAATACAGTCTTTTTCTTTTAAATTTTTGAAAATTTTGTTCAATGCGGGGGAAATTTGTTCGTCGGTCAGCGTTCCCTCGCTGCTGCGGAAGGTCAAGCTGAACGCCACGCTCTTTTTGCCTGCTTCGATCTGCGCGCCTTTGTAAACGTCAAACAGCGTGACCGTTTCGAGCAAACGGCCGCCTGCACGGCGAATGATATCGGCGATCTCGCCGACAGGCAGATCTTCGTCACACAGCAGTGCCAGATCGCGTTCCACCGCGGGGAAGCGGGGCAGGGGCTGATAGCGCACCAACGGTTTTTCGGCGGCAAACAGTAACGGCAGTTCCAACTGCGCCACATACACACGCACGCCGAATCCGTATTTTTCCGCCACATCGGGGTGCACTTCGCCGAATACGCCGATCACTTCATCGCCCAGCCAGATCGCCGCTTGACGGCCGGGGTGCAGGAACGGTTCGCCCGAAGCGGTGAACCGTGCGCGGGTGCCGCGACACAGGAGTTCCACCGCACCTTTCATGGTGAAGAAGTCCTCGCCCTCGCCGTAGAAGCCGAGGCACAGTGCGGGGCGTTCTTCGGGCTGCAGGTCGGCATCTTCATTCGGGATAAACAGGCGGCCCGTTTCAAACAGGCGTGCCGCCGTGTTCTTGCGGTTGTAGTTGGTGGCCAGCACCGTCAGCATCGAGGTGAACAACTGGCTACGCATCACACCGAATTCTTCGCTGAGCGGATTACGCAACGCCACTACGTCGCGGCGAATGTCATCTTCGGGGAGCAACAGCGTGTCTGCCGCTTTGCGATTGATGAAGGAATAGGTGGTGATCTCACGCGCACCCTGACCGATCAGAAGTGCTTTCAAGCGGTCGGTCTTGCGGCGTTCGTCGGTCAGCGTGCCGCGAAGCACGGCACCTTTCATCGGCGTGCCGACGATATGGTCGTAACCGTAAATACGCATCACTTCTTCTGCAATGTCCGCACGGCCTTCGATGTCGTCACGGATCGAGGGGACGCGGCAGGTGAGCACACCGTTTTCTTCGGTGGTGGGCAGTGCCAAACGATTGAGGATGTCCACCATGGTTTCGGTGGGAATAGACACGCCGAGCAACGCTTCAATGTCCGCCGCTTTCACGGTGAGCACACGGTCTTCCGGCAGACCGTTGTTCAGATCAATGGTGCCGTCGATGATATCGCCTGCATCGAGTTCGTCGATCAATTGCAGTGCGCGCTCCATCGCATAGGCGGTATTCACGATATCCACGCCCTTTTCAAAGCGGCCGCTCGATTCGGTGTGGATACCCAACGCACGGCCCGTGCGGCGCACGCTGTCGCGGCGGAATTTGGCCGCTTCAAAGAACAGAGCGGTGGTGTCCGCTTCGATCTCGCTTTCTTGACCGCCCATAATCCCCGCAATGCAAGAGGGGGATTCGGCATCGCAAATGACCAACATATCCTCGGTCAAGTTGTGCTCTTTGCCGTCGAGCGTGGTGATCTGCTCGCCCGCTGCGGCACGGCGCACGATGATCTCGGCGCCTTTCACGTCTTGGAGGTCAAACGCGTGCATCGGCTGACCGGTTTCCAACATCACGAAATTGGTGATGTCCACAATGTTATTGATGGGGCGCATACCGGCCGAGCGCAGGCACTGCTGCATCCAATCGGGCGAGGGAGTCACACGCAGGTTGGTCACCACACGGCCGAGATACCGCGGGCAGAGATCAAAATCACGCACCGACACGGCAATGTGGTCGTGGATACTGCCGCCGACCGTCTTGTAGGACGGCACGGGCCGTTTCAATTCTTTGTTCAGTACCACTGCCACTTCGCGGGCAAGACCCAACACGCTCTGGCAATCGGGACGATTGGCCAGCACGGAGAAATCGATGATGACGTCGTTCAAATGCAGAATTTCGCGCATATCGGTACCGGGGGCGGCCTCTTCTTTTAAGATCAAAATGCCGTTCACTTCCGCACCGGGATAGTCGCTGTCTTTGAGGCACAGTTCTTCGCCCGAGCACAGCATACCGTTTGAGGGCACACCGCGCAGTTTGCCTTTTTTGATATGCACACCGCAGGGAAGATCGGAATCGTGCAGGGCGGCAGGCACCAAGGCACCTTCAAACACGTTTTGTGCGCCCGTCACGATCTGAACCAATTCGTCTGCACCCACGTCCATCTGGCAGATCTGCAGATGATCGGAATCGGGGTGTTTTTCCAATTTCACCAGACGGGCGGCCACCACGTTACGCATGGTGTCTGCAAGATCTTCCACACCGTCCACTTCAAAACCGGCCATGGTCATACGGCGGCAGAGTTCTTCCACCGACACGTCAATATCCACATAGCGTTTCAGCCAATTTAACGATACTTTCATGGTACAAACACTCCTTCCTTAAAACTGGTTCAAGAACCGCAGATCGTTTTCAAACAGCAAGCGAATATCGCTGATCTTGTGGCGGGTAGTGGTCAAACGGTCGAGACCGATACCAAAGGCAAAGCCCGAATATTCTTCGGGGTCAATGCCACACCCCGCAAGCACGCGGGGATGCACCATACCGGCACCGAGGATCTCGATCCAGCCGCTGCCCTTGCACACACGGCAACCTTTGCCGCCGCACTCGGGGCAGGATACGTCCACTTCCACGCTCGGTTCGGTAAAGGGGAAGAAGGAGGGGCG
Source organism: Oscillospiraceae bacterium (assembly GCA_015065865.1). Lineage (GTDB taxonomy): Bacteria > Bacillota > Clostridia > Oscillospirales > Acutalibacteraceae > SIG588. The sequence goes on from SVPM01000011.1 coordinate 7,359, forward strand.
GAAACGCACTGCGGTGCCCTCACCGTACATTTCGTGTGCAAACTGTTCCAGCACGCCTTTAAGATCACACAGGGTAATGCCTTTGTCCACCACCAGACCTTCCACTTGGTGGAAGACGGGGGAGTGGGTCGCATCCACTTCGTCCGCACGGTACACGCGACCGGGGCAGAGAATGCGGATGGGAGGTTTGCGATCTTCCATCGTGCGGATCTGTGCGGCCGACGTTTGGGTGCGGAGCAGCAACGATTCGGTGAGATAGAAGGTGTCCTGCATATCCCGTGCGGGGTGATCCGCCGGCACGTTCAACGCTTCGAAATTGTAGTGGTCGGTCTCTACTTCGGGGCCGTCCACCACGTCGAATCCCATCGAGCGGAAAATGTCGATAAGGTCGTTCAACACCGCGTTCAGCGGATGCAGACCGCCCACGGGAGCGGCCTTGCCCGGCATGGTCACGTCTAAGCGCTCATCCAAAAGCTGCTGTGCACGGGCGGCGGCAAGGATCTCCGCCTCACGGGCGGCAAGCGCTTCTTCCACTTGCGCCTTGGTGGCGTTAATGGCTTGACCCATTGCGGGGCGTTCTTCGGGCGAGAGTGTGCCGAGTGAACGAAGCAGTTCGGAGAACACGCTCTTCTTACCGAGATATTTCACGCGAAAATCTTCCAGTTCACGCGCGTTGCCGAGTGTTGCCAACGCGGCCGTTGCCTCGGCGTATAAGGCTTGCAGTTTGTCTTTCATATCGTTGTTCCTTTCTCATGGTCGCAGAAAATAAAAAAGACCTCGTCCCTCCATGGGACGAAGCCGAAACTCCGCGGTACCACCCTTGGTTTTTGCATGAAGCAAACACTCCATCGGCCGTTAACGGTGCCTGCCGTTGCCGCCTACTCTTTCGTTCAGCGGCACCGCTCCGAAGTGAACTTCCGCCCGCACACGAACCTTAAGATGCTTTCAGCCGCGGCATCTCTCTCTGAAAAGGGGTGTTGTGAGCGTACTCTCTTCATCACAGCGTTTCGTACCCTGTTACTATACCATACATTTTCCGCGAATGCAAGTAGAATTTTACATATTGGCTTGAATTTTTGCACAATGGTATCGTAATGCTCCGTATACCTGTTTTTTCTCTCTGCAATGTGTTATATATTACATATTAAAGGGCTTGACGGTCCTGTTTATGTCTGTTATTATGAAGAAAAAGAGGTGTTTTTAATGAAAGAGTTTCATTTGATTCCGCAACCGAAAAGTATCGTGTTGGGCGACGGGGTATACCGCCCCGACCTGCGTGGGTATATTTCGCTCGATTCGCGCGCGCTGTACGACGGTATTGCCATCGCTCGTGCGGCGTATTTTGCCGATTGTGAACTGCTGTGCGGGCGGTATGCCACCGCGCCGACCGTGTGTTTCCAAAAGCAGGATGATCTACATGCAGAGGGGTATGTTCTCACCGTAGAAACGGCGGGCATCACCATCCGTTACAGCACACCGCAAGGTGCTTTCTATGCATTTTGTACCCTCAATCAAATGATGGATTGTGCCGAAGACGGGGCGATCACCTGTTGCGTGGTGGAGGATGAGCCTGCTTTGCAGGTGCGCGGATATATGTTGGATATCTCCCGCAATAAAGTGCCGAAAACGGAGGAGATCTTCCGTTTGATCGACAAATTGGCGGCACTCAAGATCAATCATTTGGAAATGTATATGGAGTGGGTCCCGTTTAAATATCCCTCTTTCCCGCAGATGTGGGAGGGGCGTGACTTGATGTGCGGTGAGGACATTTTGGCGATCGACCGCTACTGTCGCGAGCGTTTTATCGAATTGGTTCCGAACCAAAACAACTTTGGACATATGGATGCGTGGCTCAAAAAGGAGTTTAATCATTTGGCGGAATGCCCCGACGGTTTCAAACTGGGCGACGGGGTATCGCAGCCGCGTTGCCTTGACCCGCAGGATCCCGCCAGTTTGGAACTCATTACCCGCATGGCGGACGATCTCCTTCCGTATTTTTCATCGGATAAATACAACATCTGTTGTGATGAAACGCTCGAACTCGGTATGGGTAAAAATCGTGAGGCGGTGGAAAAATACGGCCTCGGGCGCGTGTATACCGACTTCTTGAAAAAGGTTATCGCGCTGGCACAAAGTCACGGCAAAACACCGCTGTTCTGGGATGACGTGATTCGCGATTTCCCCGAAATGCTTTCGGAACTGCCGAAAGATGCGGTGGTGTTGGAGTGGGGGTACGGCCCTGAGAGTCCCGATGAGAAGAACTGTAAACTGCTTTGCGACCTCGGCATGCGGTTTTATCTCTGCCCCGGTATCAACGGGTGGAATTCGTTCCTCAGCAAAGCGGACTATATGGTGGGAAATATCAAAACGGCGGGTCTGCGCGCGTTGCAATACGGTGCCGAGGGCGTGCTGAACACCGACTGGGGTGACGGCGGACATCTCAATTTCATCAGCACCAGTTACGTCGGCATTGCATGGGGGGCGGCAATGTCGTGGCGTCCCACGGAAAATGAGCATATCGACCTGCACGCGGCGGTGGATACGCATATGTATCACGATCGCGCAGGGGTCGCCACCAAGTTTACATTGGAGGCGGGGCATTTCTTCCTGTTAGAGGGGGAACAGCCGCAGGATAATACCACGCTCACCCACCGCTTTATGATGACGGGCCTCAAGTGGCATCATTTGTGCAAGGGGCTCACACGCAAAGCGTTCGACGATATGACCGCGTATTTCGAAAACTTGCGTCCGCTGATCGAGCAAATGGATATTACTACCGCCGAAGGCGACCTTATCAAAGCGGAATTTACGCTGTCGCTGGATGCGTGTGTGTTGCTTCAAAACGTGGGGCGATTTTATGTTGGTCTGCACACCGATGACATTGCGCTGCGCCGCGAGGCACTTACGGCGTTGAAAGCGGGGATTCCCGCGATTATCAAACGTACCGAAGAACTGTGGCTTGTGCGTAATCGCCGTTCGTATTTGGCGGAATCGGTAGAGCCGTGGCACGACTTGCTGAAAGAGGTTGAAGAAGAACTGCTTTTGGTGTGAACTGCCACTTGACGAACGCCGAAAAAGCGTGTACAATAGTGGTAGCCGCAAGGGCGAGTATACGAATAACGGAGAACTGAGATATGTGTGAATTTGAAGAAGTCGAGTTGACCGACGAGGAATACGGCCCCGATCTGGTTACGGTGGAAGACGAAGACGGTGTGACCCACACCTTTGAAAAATTGGATGCGATCGAAACGGAAAAAGGGCGTTTTGTGGCGTTGTTGCCGTTTTATGAGGATCCGACCGAAATGCTGCAGGATGATGGCGAACTGATCATTCTGGAAGTGCAAGAAGACGGCGACGGTAACATGCTCGTTCCGATCGAAGACGACGATCTGTTTGACGAGATCGCAGACATTTTCGAGGAGCGTTTGTCCGAATATTACGAGATCGATTCACAATAAGAGGTTCATAAGCATCCTGCCCGATGCGCGGACCGGTGTCTATTGACCCTACTACATTTGGAATACGGGAGCCTCGGCTCCGCGGTCGGATTGCAGACCTCCCGACTTGTACGGTCGGACGAAGGGAGCGTGAACACCGTGGGCGGCAACCCACCTGCGAACGATAGTAGCAGGCCAACCAAGACACATTTACGGTCGGGCGGGTAAAAAGAAAACGTGACACGGCAAGCGGTTTTGCTTGCCGTGTTTTTTGTTGATTTTCGGGCATGGTTGTGTTATAATACGACCGGAATTGTTGAGCGGGGTGACGATGTGCGATATCTAGATAAAGAGCGGTTGCGCGAACGGGTTTGCAACCGCGTGACGGAAGATATCACTAACGGATGGGTCGACAACGTGGCACTTGCCGTGTGGCAGGACGGGCACGAGATGTTGAACGAATCTTTCGGCAACGCGAACGCGCGCACGGTCTATAATTTGGCATCGATGACCAAGCCGGTGACTGCTGTGGCTGCCTTAATTGCAGCGGAACGCGGGTTGCTTTCACTCGATGAACCGATTGAAAACTATTACCCTGCGTTTGCCGACCGCATGGTGACGGTACGCGACGAAAACGGCGAGATAACGGGATGTGAACCCGCCCGCCGAAAGATCACCCCGCGGCTGTTGTTGTGTCACTCGGCAGGCTATCCGTTTGGGGAACGTTTGAATACACTGAACGAGGAAGAGTGCCGTACACTCGAAAATTCCATTGCGGTATGTGCATCGATCCCGTTGGCGTTTCAACCCGGCGAATCCCACGGATACAGCGCCACCGTTGCATGGGACGTCTTGGTGCGTATCATCGAGCGGGTGACGGGAGAGGATTATCAAGCGTTTATTACCCGTGCGATCTTTGCGCCTTGCGATATGGCGGATACCGCCTATACGGTGTCGGACGAGCAGTGGGAACGTATGGTTACGATGCACCGTCATGTAGACGGAAAAAGCGTAACCGTGCCGACAAGGAAAGGCTGGTATAATCAATATCCTTCCACCCACTATCTCGGTTGTGCGGGGTTGTTTTCCACCTTATCCGACTATATGAATTTTGCCTTGATGCTCCAAAACGGCGGAGTGTACAACGGACGACGCGTGATGAGTGAAACGTCGGCGCGCGAAATGGCAACGCCGCAACTCTCGCTTGTGGCCAACCCCGGCTCTCAGCCGTGGGGGCTTGGTGTACGGGTGATACGCGGTGAAGAATACGGATTGTTACCCGCAGGGAGTTTCGGGTGGAGCGGGGCATACGGCACGCATTTTTGGGTAGACCCTGTAAACCGCATTACGGCGGTGTATATGAAGAATTCGTTGCACGACGGCGGTGCAGGTACACATACTGCCACAAATTTTGAAGAAGACGTACATAATGCGTTGATATAACGGAGTGATATGACGATGAGGCTTTTGAATGAAGCGCAACTGCGCGACAACGTGGTGCGTCGCGTAACGGCAGATATTGCAAACGGATGGGTCGACAACGTGGCACTTGCCGTGTGGCAGGACGGGCACGAGATGTTGAACGAATCTTTTGGCAACGCGAGTGAGCGTGCGGTGTACCGTATGGCTTCTATGACCAAACCCGTGACCGCCGTGGCGGTCTTGCTCTTGGTTGAGCGCGGCCTGCTTGGATTGGACGATTTGGTGGAGGACTATCTCCCGGCGTTTGCCGACCGTCGGGTCATTCTTATCGACAGCGAGAGGAAGGAGATCGGCAGTGAGCCGTCGCGTCGTCCACTAACGGTGCGGCATTTGTTGTGCCACACGTCGGGCTTGTCCAACAATGTGCGGACGGATGCGCGTATGGCGGCGATGACCGACGAAGAGCGTCGCACGTTGGAAAATACGCTGAAAGTGTACGCCGAGTTTTTGCTGGCATTTCATCCGGAGGAAAGTGCTGCGTATAGCGGCGTTATTGCGTGGGATCTGTTGGTCGCCATTGTGGAGAAGGTAACGGGGGAGGATTACTTGGCGTTTCTCACGCGGGAGATATTTGAGCCGTGTGAGATGGTGGATACCACCTTTGTTCCCACGGAGGAGCAGTGGGCACGCATGGTGCCGATGCACAATCGTGCGGACGGCCGAAGCGTAGAGCATCCGATGAATGAGGGGTGTGTGTTTAATAATTTTCCCTGCACGCATTACCTCGGCGGTGCCGGCTTGATCTCCACCTTATCCGATTATATGAAATTTGCCTTGATGCTCCAAAACGGCGGAGTGTACAACGGACGACGCGTGATAAGCGAAGCGTCGGTGTGCGAAATGGCAACGCCGCAACTCTCGCTTGCGGCCAACCCCGGCTCTCAGCCGTGGGGGCTTGGTGTACGTGTGATACGCGGTGAAGAGTATGGGGTGTTACCCGCGGGCAGTTTCGGTTGGAGCGGGGCGTACGGCACCCATTTTTGGGTGGATCCCGTGAATCGCATTACGGCGGTGTATATGAAAAATTCGGTGCACGATGGCGGCTCGGGTGCTATCACGTCCGCACATTTCGAGGAAGATGTGCATAATGCGTTGATATAAGCAAGAGGCGGTATGGGTAAACCATACCGCCTCTTGTGTTGTATACGGAGTGTTACTGCGTTTTCATTTTCCGTAAGAAACAGAATACCGCCGCCGCCGTTGTAAGTAGACCGTATAGAACGATCGGCAGAATGTGTGGGGAGGCGTTCTCAAAATTCCCGTTAAACAAGGCTTTTTCCAGTTCTGCTGCATGAAAAAAGGGGAGAGCATCCGCCGCTTTTTTGAAAGCCCCTCCCATAAGATCTAAATCAAACCATACGCCCGAAAGCCACGCGGAAAGATTTGTCAGCAATGCGCCGCAAACACCGCCGACCTGTTTTACACCCAAAACGCTGCCGCACAAAAGTCCCAGCGCAATGTTGAAAACAGCCATCGGCAGGATCCCGATGATGGCATAGAGAATGTTGACATTTACAGTCAGCCCCAAGGGGACGGCGGCCAAGTAGCAGATCGCCGTTTGCCCGAGAGCAATGGGCAAAAGCGGGAGTATATACCCCATAATAAAGTCGAAACCGGAAAGCGGCGTTGTGTACAAGCGTTGTAAAAGGGCGCTTTCACGGTCTTTGGCGACCAGCGTTGCGGAAAACAGGGTTATGAATGATAACCCGAATACGGTAATGCCCGGTGTCAACGTGTTGATCTCAAACAGACCGACCGGAATGTTGGCTTGAATGGCGCTGAGAAGCCATAGCACGATCAACGGAAATCCCAATCCGAAACCGAGGTTGATCGGGTCACGTAGGATCTCTTTTGAACACCTTTTGGCGAACGTCATCATTCTCACAGCGCACCCTCCTTTACGATGGAAACAAAAGTCGCTTCAAAATCGTTGCTTCCAACCGTTTCGTTTAATTCCTTGACCGTTCCCACAGCAAGCAGGCGACCGTCTTTCATAATACCAATTCTGTCGGAAAGAGCTTCGGCTTCTTCCAGATAATGCGTGGTTAGAATGATCGTCACCCTGCCTTTTAAAGAACGGATCGTTTCCCAAAGATCGCGTCTTGCAATGACGTCCAGACCCAGCGTAGGTTCATCCAGAAACAAAATTTGCGGTTCGCTGACCAGAGCCATGGCGATGCTGACACGCCGTTGCCAACCGCCGGATAACTTGCCGGCTTTTCTTTGTAAAATCGAATCCAAGTCGAGTTCTGCCGAAAGTGCTTGTATCTTTTCTTTTGTCTTGTTTTTGGAGAATCCGTGGATGCCGCAGATCAGTTCCAAGTTTTCTTTTACCGAGAGATTGGGCGCAACGGCCGTTTCTTGAGGGGATACGCCGATCAACCGTTTTACCCGTTCCGATTCCTCTGTAACGCTGTATCCGCCTACGACGGCATCCCCGTCTGTAGGTTTTGTCAAGCAAGAAAGCATTTTGATCGTTGTGGTTTTTCCTGCCCCGTTGATGCCCAACAGTGAAAACAATTCGCCGTGCCGAATTTCTAAATTCAGTTCGTCCACGGCGGTTAGGTTTTTGTACCGCTTGACAAGCCCGACCGTTTTAATTGCTCGCATTTGTATTTTTCCTCCTGTACGTGGTAAGAACAGTATAGCAAATACGGAAGGGGAGGTGTTGTTTTTTTGCTCGTTCGGTCGTTTTCGGTGTTTGATCGGTTAAAAAGGAAAAGCAGTGACACTTGTTTTTGCAATCAAGTATCGCTGCTTTCTGTTATTACCTATACATTCGCAACCGCTGTTCGTGTCAAACACAAAAGGCGTGACTTTTGTCACGCCTTTTGATCATTTTGGGATTAGCCGAAGAACTTGATGGTGTAGATCTTCTTGCCGGTGATCTCGAATTCGACGGTGCCGTCCGCTGTCATCGGCAGGTCGGCGATATCCTTCTCTTCAAGCGACACATACTTCACTGCCGACCACTTCTTGCCGGAGTATGCGGGCAGTTCGAATTCCGCCTGCTGGCGCTCGACCGGCGACTGAGCCGTTTCGATCGGTGCGATGCCGCCGTTCAGACGGATGGTGGTCTTAACGGGGGTATCCGAGGGGTTGAACAGACGGACAACGTAGCCGTCGCCATCCTCGGCGCGCTTCACGGCACTGACGTTCAAACGCTCGGTGCCCAGTTCCAAGAAGGAATGGGTCTCGGGGTTCTTGCCGTGTGCGGTGGGCGCGATCTGGCACATGATGAAGTCGAGGTTGAACTGCTCGGAAGCGCCCCAAACATTGCCTTCCTCCCAGTCGCCCTTATGCGGCATAAACGCATAGTGGAACTCGTTCTTACCGAGGCACTGCGAGCCTTTCTCCCATGTGTAATCCTGCATATCGGAGGTGATGCAGATACGCAGCGGGAACGCACGCAGCAGGGTGAGGTACACGGTGCCGTCTTCATCGTCGGCCGCTTCGTACGCCTTGAGGCCTTCGTTCAAGAGCGCTGCACCGAACTTGCCGTCGGTCACGTCCACGAAGGAGTTCATCGGATGCTCGGTCATCGGAATCTCGTCAAACAGCGAGTAGTCGAGTTTCTCGATCTGACGCTTCAGAACATCGAACTGACCCTGAGCGTAGGAGTATTCCGACTGAATGCCGGTCGGGAAACCGACCTGCAGGTAATGGTCTTCCGAGTTGTTGAACACGGTGGTCTGCACATCGACCCAACGGCAACCCTTACGCAGGGTGACAAGGCTGATGATCTGGCAGGGGTTGAGGTGCGGCGAACGGGTCTTTTCGTCCATCGAACGGCCTTCCGGCAGAGCCCAATCGATCTGCACGCGGAAGGTGGTCTCGAGCTGACCTTCGTGAGCCAATGTGATCTTCGCATTGGTGTTCAGGGTGGTGAAGGTCTCGTCGGATTCGGGGGTGAAGTGACGCCACGGGTCACCGATCTCACCGGTATCCTTGAAGAAGTTCAAGCCGCTGTAGGTCTTGTCGTTTTCCTTGTCCACCACGTTGAAGGTACCGTTTGCGTTGAAGGTGACGCGGAGATACTCGTTCTCCATCGCCTGCACACCGCGGAGCATGGTGATCGGCGTGGTAGCGCGCTCGTGCGGAATGCACTGCACTTTCAGCGCTTTGTAACCCATCGCAGGGATATCCTTCACTTCGAGCATGAGGGTGTACTGCTGGGTGTGCAGCACGTTCGCCACGTCGTTCGGGTTCTGGATGATCTGTGCGTTGTTACGATCCACCGCCAGAATCTGATAGGTCAGACGCTTGCCGTCGGTGTCGAGGATCTCGAACTGACCGCAGTTCCATTCAGCAGGGATCTGCAGAACGACCTTGACAACTTCGGTACGCACGAAGGGCGCGGGGTTGAACACCACCAGCGCCGCGCTGTCACGGCTCCAGTCACGCAGGTCGATATCGCCCGCGACGTCCATAAACGCGCGCTCGAGTACACAGCCGGACAGGTCACGGGACTGACGGAAACGGTAGATAACGTCTTCGTAGATAATGTCACGGCCGCAAGCGCCGATGGAATCGTGACCGTGGTTCTGCAACAAGTAGTTGTAGGACAGGTCGATCACGTTTTGCGGATACGGAGCGCCGCACAGGGTAGCGAACACTGCCATCGGTTCCGCATAGTTCTGGAGTTGACGCTCGGTATCAAAGTTCGCCTGCTTGATGTAGGTACGGGCGGAGATGATCCAACCGAACATCGCCGACACCGAACCCTTGGTGTAGGGGTGACGCATTTCGCCCTTCAACACGCGGGTGTTGGGGTCGAACTCGTCGATGATACCCTGCTCCATTTCACGCAGGGTGCTGTGGAAGACTTCCGCCTCGGGCAGTGCTTCGTTCAGATCCTTGATCATCTGCACTTCGCGGATATCGGGGCAAGAGGAGTCGTGACCCGCCGACCAGAAACGGTGGGAGGTGGTCCACTCGCCGTCCTGCTCACGCAGAGCTTGCTCGCCGCGGGGTTTGATGTGCTCTTTGTGATATTCAAAGAACGGATGCGCGTACTGATAGTCCAGTTCACAGAAGTTTTCGTCGGTGAACTTGAAGATACCGTTGTTGTCGTTCCACTTGAAGTCGCGCAGGTTCTCATCGGGAACGTTGAAGTAGGTCGGGCGCTGCACGATGTACCAGATGTTGTAGCGCGGACGCTGTGCCAAACGCGAACCGTAAACGCGGGTTCCGTCCGGACTTTCCCAGAAGAATTCCGAAGTGGGAGCCTGATGGGAGTTCAAACCGCGATAGAAAGAGGCGAAGTGGATGTCGAAGCCCGCGTAGATCTGCGGTAACTGCGAGATCTGACCCCAGCCGAACGGGGAGTAACCCGTCTTGCTGATACCGCCCATTTCCTTGCCGATCTTGTGACCGAGCAACAGGTTACGGATCAAGGATTCGCCGCCGACCGAGAACTCATCCGGCAGGCAGAACCACGGGCCGATACCAATGCGGCCGGAAGAAACGAGTTCCTTAAACTTCTCTTTTTTCTCGGGATAGATCTCCAGATAGTCCTGCACGGGCATAGTCTGGGAGTCCAGATGGTAGTGACGGAATTCCGGATTCTTCTCCATGATATCCATCAGCATGTCCAGCATATAACCAAGCATATACTGGGTGCGGCGTGCCGAGAAACGCCACTCACGGTCCCAGTGCGTGTTGGAAATAAAATGGCACTGGATCTTTTTGTTTGCCATGGGTAAACTCTCCTTTTATGTAAAATTATTTTTCGCCTTTGATGATCTTCATGATCTCGGTGAAGTTCGGCTCGAAGTAGTTGCAGACCGCCTTGGTGCCGCTCTCTTCAATGTTACCGCCTGCGATACCGATGGTGGTGTAACCTGCAAGACGGACCGAGCAAGCGCCGGCGCCGCTGTCCTCAATACCGATCACGCGGTTACGGTTCGCAAACGCCGCGCCGAGACCGACGATGGAAGTTTCGGAATACAGCCACGGATGCGGCTTCGGCGACAGTTCGCCCAAGGTGCCGACCGAGCCCTTACGCAGCGGGAACCCCGCCGAGATGATGGCATCGTAGAAATCTTTGGGATCGCCCATACCCAACGTCTTGAACGCGGAGAGAATTTCCGGCCACGCCTTTTCGTACAAGCCGGAGGTCACGAGACCGAGCTTCACGCCCATAGATTTCAACTCGAGCAAGAAGTCTTTCACGCCTTCGGTGGGGGTGAAAGCGCCGTCTTTGCCGCGGCCTGCCATGATCTCCTCCATCTCACGATGGGTGTGCTCGAAGTAGTAGTCACGCGCTTTGTCGAGCGAAGCACCGGGGCAATACTTGTCGATGCAGTACTGCAAGTGTTCCGACACGCTATGACCCGAAACGAACGGCATATCCGCTTCTTCCAGTTCAAACTTCGGGTTGCCGAGCAGGCTGGCAACACTCATCTGAATGATCCAAATCCAGAACTCCTCACTACGCACGGTGGTACCGTCGAGATCCATCAACACGGTCTCCACGGGACGCTCCAACGAAACGGGGAGCACGGGATAGTACACGGGATACGCGATAGCGGACTTCACGCACGCAAGCGATTTGTCGCCGAAAGAAACGAATTCCACTTTTTGGTCGCCGGTCGCCACGATGTCCACGACACCGTTCTTACCCGTCACAAAGCGGCCGTCCTCGGTCTGTTCCAGCAGATGAAACCCACTGTCGGGGCCCACATCACCCAGATCGGGGATGTGAATGATCTTGTCCAAGCTCATTCTTTACATACCTCTCTTACTTTAATGGTTTGGTTCGCATACAATGCTAATCATAGAATATCAAATTTCAATAGATTTTGCAATAGGGAATGGTAAATTTTATCACTTTTTTTAAAACTTTATCCGCAAATCGGCAATATGGAAGCGAAAAAGGACAATATGTGCGAAAAAGGTGAAAAGAACGCGTTCTTTTCACCTTTTGCTTGTCACTCTATTCGTATCAATCCGTCGGTGTACTCGGTGCCGCGTACCGTGGGGGTGGGGAGTGTAAATCCGTACCAATCGGCGGCACGGCATTCGATCTTCCACACGTCGCGTGCAAATCCCTCGAGTGTATCCGCTTGTGTGCCGCGGGTGATGAGGGGCACGGTGGCGGTGTTTTTGGCAACCGAAAGGATCTCGCGCCCGCGTTCGTTCATACCGAGAACTCGCAAATACGGCGGCGTGCGTGTGGCAAAGTCGGCAGGGATATCCAGCATCGCCGCCCACAGCAGACGTTGTAAACGCGTCAGCGTGTAGCGTTTGGTTTTCAGCATATCCAACAGCTGCCCCAGCGAATCGGCAGAGGAAACGGCATGGAACAAACGGTTTTCCAATCCTTCGCTCACACCGGCCAGTGTCGCCATACGTGCGGCAGACATACCGCGCAGTTTTAGCAACATGGCACGTTCGATCCGCGTGGCATCGGCAGGGGCGTGACCTTCGTTCATCGCTTTGCTGCACTGCACAAACGATTCACGCGGCATAAAGGGTGCGGCGTTATTCCAGCGGTTTTCCTTTGCCATACGGCGCAGAAAACTTGCCGAAGCGCTGTGTCCTACGGGGTATTCATCATCGTGTGCGGCGCCTTGCCGTTCGATGGTGAAAGGGGTGATGGGGGACTGCAGACGATGCAGTGCTTTCAAATATTCAAGGCCCAACACATTGTTGGGGGTGGCGAGCAGACGGGCGGCGCGGGTGCCGCCGACCTCCTGCATGGCAAACTGATACGCTTGTGCCGCGGTGCCGCCGTATTCCATTCGCCCACGCACGATCTGTAGGAAGCGAGGGTCTTCCATCACGGCGGCGGCCTGCTCTAACGCATCGATATCGCCGCATTCACTGCCGAAACTTAACACATCCACACAACCGAGTGCGTTCAGCAGAGAAACACCGCCGAAAGCAAATCCCTCCGCCGAAGTGAGCACCCACGGCAACGGCAGTTCCACAACCAAGTCCACACCGCCTGCAAGTGCGGCGCGTACCCGTTCGGGTTTGGGGAACAGTGCGGGTTCACCGCGTTGCACAAAGTTGCCGCTCATCACGGCAACGACGTGGGTTGCATCCGCGAGGCGGGGGTCACGTGTCATAGTGATATGGTCGGCGTGGCCGTTGTGAAACGGGTTGTATTCCGCAACGATACCTGCAATTTTCATAAATATCCACCTTTCCGGACATTTTTTCGAGAAAAAGCACTTGCAAATTACAGTGAAATGTATTATTATATCTCGTGTATGCGTTTCCGATTACAGTATACCGCAAACGGGAACGAAAATCAACCATAAGTGAGAGGACGATGGAAAATGAAAATTTTGGTCATCAATGCGGGTAGTTCGTCGCTGAAATATCAGTTGATCGATATGACCGACGAATCTTTGGTCGTGAAAGGTATGTGCGACCGTATCGGTATCGAGGGCGGCAACTTCAAATATCAAGTGCCCGGCCGCGATGCCTACAAAGTGGATGTGCATATGAACAACCACGAAGAAGCCATTAAGTTGGTTATCAGTAAATTGACCGATCCCGAGATCGGTGTGATCCGCTCGATGGATGAGATCGGTGCGGTGGGCCACCGTGTGTTGCACGGCGGCGAGGAATTCTCCGGTTCGGTGCTGGTGAACGAGGATGTTAAGGCGGCGGTGCGCCGTTGCTTTGAACTTGGGCCTTTGCACAACCCCGCGAACCTCATCGGTATCGAAGCGTGCGAAGAGATCATGCAGGGTGTGCCGCAGGTCGCCGTGTTTGATACCGGCTTCCATCAGACCATGCCCGATTACGCCTATCTCTATCCGCTGCCGTATGAGTATTACGAGAAGTATAAGATCCGTCGTTACGGTTTCCACGGCACCTCCCACCGCTACGTTTCGATGCGCGCGGCTGAGGTCCTCGGCCGTCCGGCGGAAGAATTGAAGATCGTCACCTGCCACCTCGGTAACGGTTCCTCCGTTGCGGCGGTGAAGGGCGGCAAGTGCTATGACACTTCGATGGGTACCACCCCGCTTGAGGGATTGATGATGGGTACGCGTTGCGGTTCCATTGACCCCGCGATCGTTCCGCTGATCATGAAGAAGGAAGGCCTCACGCCCGATGAGATGGATACCGTGATGAACAAGAAGTCGGGTATCCTCGGTGTATCGCAGAAGACCAGTGACAACCGTGACATCGAAGAAGGTGCTCGTAACGGTGATAAGCGCTGCCAACTGATCGAAAGTATGCTGGTGCACCAGATCACCAAGTACATCGGCGGCTACGCTGCGGCGATGGGCGGCATTGATGCCGTGGTGTTCACCGGCGGTATCGGCGAAAACAATCCGCACTACCGTGCGCGCATTGCCGAGAACCTGCGTTTTATGGGTGCGAACATCGACGAAGAGCGCAACGCCGCTTGTATGCGTGACGGTTGCTGCGAGACCGATCTTTCCATCGGCGATGCGAAACTGCGCGTGTTGGTGATCCCCACCAACGAGGAACTGATGATTGCCCGCGATACCCGCGACATCGTCTGCTAAAATACGCAAAGCGAGTGTTCGGGTGAACGCTCGCTTTGTTATAAGTAATTGACTGTATCAGGAGGTTGCCTAATGAAACATTTTGACCGTTTCGGTGTGATGATCGACTGTTCCCGCAATGCCGTAATGACGGTGGAACAGGTGAAGAAATTTATTCTCGTACTCAAAAAAATGGGGTACGATCAGGTGCAACTGTATATGGAAGACACCTATGAAGTGGACGGCGAGCCGCTGTTCGGCTATCTTCGCGGCCGTTACTCCCGCGAAGAACTGCGTGAGATGGATGACTTTGCGTTTGAGCATGGGGTGGAACTTGTTCCCAACGTGCAGACCCTCGCACATATGACGGCGTTCCTTCGCTGGCACGGTGAGTTGCGGGATGCCGAAAATATTTTTCTCGTGGGGAATGAGGATGTGTACGGCCTGATCGACCGTATGTTTTCTTCGCTGCGTGCTTCTTTCCGCACCGAAAAGATCCACATCGGTATGGATGAAGCGCATATGCTCGGTCGCGGTCGGTATTACGACCAACACGGACCGCAAGATCGCGTGGAGATACTGCTTTCCCATCTGCGCCGTGTGTGCGAGATTGCGGACAAATACGATTTCAAGCCGATGATGTGGAGCGATATGTTCTATGCGCTTGCGTGCGGCGGAAACTATTACGTGACCAACGCGAATTTTGACCCGACGGTGAAAGAGAAGATCCCTCACAACCTTACGTTGGTGTACTGGGATTATTACACCCACGACAAAAAGCGGTACGCCGGAATGATCAAAGGACACCATCAGTTGAGCGAGCGTATCGTTTTTGGGGGCGGTGCGTGGAAATGGGTCGGTTTTACTCCGCACAATGAGTATGGTAACCGCGCTACCAAGGCGGCAATATCCGCGTGTAAAGAGGGCGGTATCCGCGAGGTGTTCCTCACCATGTGGGGGGATAACGGGGCAGAATGTTCGTCCTATGCCGTGCTGCCCTCTTTGTGCTATGCCGCATGTATCGCGCAGGGAATCACCAAAAAGGCGGATATCCAAGCAAAGTGCTACGAGTGGTTGGGCGTGAAGTACGACGATCTTATGATGCTCGATCTTCCCGATCAATTGGAAAACATCAAAGACGGGGTCCCCACCCCTTCGAAGTTTTTCCTCTATGCCGATTGTTTTGCATCCATCTTCCAAAACATCGAAAAAGCGGAGTACACCGAAAAGTATGCGTCGATGGCGCGTCGCTTAAGCCTTGCCATGAAACGGGTAGGGGAGTACGGCTATCTGTTTGATACGCTTTCCAAATTGTGCGCGCTGCTTTCGGTCAAGGTGACCATCTGCACCCGCACGCGTGAGGCGTATGCAAGCGGCGACCGTGCACAACTGGATGCCGTGATCGCGGATTACAAGAAGATGATCCGCTTGACCCGTGCGTTCTACAAAGCATTCCGCACACAGTGGATGATCGAGAACAAACCGCACGGATTCCACGTGCACGATGCGCGTTTAGGCGGTCTTATCCAGCGTATGCAGGCTTGCCTTGATTGCTTGACGGATTACCGTGATGGCAAGGTGGATTCCATTCCCGAGTTGGAGGAGACCATCGTGCCGTTTGCACAGGGCTTGATCTGCTACAACGATTGGGCACAAGCTACCGGCACGAATTTGTACGGTTATTTGTACTAAAAACAAAAGGAGAAAATCACAACGTGATTTTCTCCTTTTATCTTATTTCAGCGGTTTCAGCGTTACACTTTCTTGTAAGTTTAGATGATAGGTATCCACCAGCCACTGTGCCTTTTCACGTGAGGCATCGTCGCAGGCATCGGCGACTTCGTGTGCGTCAAATCCGAACACAACGGGGGCGCCTTCTTCACCGGCGATACGCCAGAATTCGTCGTGCGGGTAAAAGCGGTTGGTGCGAATGCCTAAAAAGTTGATCTCGAGCGGTACGTTACATTCTCGTGCCGCCACGCAGATGCGGCGCATTTCACGGTCGTACATGGCAGGGTCACCTGAATAGGTGTAGATATCGGGGTGTGCCACATAGGTGAACGCACCACTGCGGATGGCGTCCACTACCAGCGAAGCATAGGTGGAGATTTCTTCGTTCGGTTTATCCGCCCAGGTGGAACCGAGTGCATCGGGATAACATTCGGGTTTTAAAAAGTGCTGGCCCAAAATCAAATATTCGGCACCGTAATCGATGGCGTTTTGGCGCATTTCTTCAAAAAATTCGGGATAATATTCCATTTCAAAACCATAACGGATGTCGATTTGATCTTTGTATTTTTCGCGTAACCGTTCAATGGCGCCACGGTACAACGGCACTTCCGAAACCGACACGCGAAAAGAGGATTCCAACCCGTTTGGAAACCGAAAAGGGAAATGATCGGAAAAACCCATGTGTGTTATGCCGCCTCGAACGGCACGCTGTACGTATTCTTCTTCAGTGCCGCTCGCGTGGTGGCAGCGGAAAGTGTGGGTATGGTAATTGTATTTCATAATAACACCTCTGATTTCGAATGTAAGTATACCACATGCCGTCCAAAAGTCAAGTTACAACAGCAAAGAAACCGCCGTTCGAGGCGGTTTCTTTGCTGTTGTGTTATTCGTGATGAGGCCCTGTTCCGTCGTGTTTACGAAACAGCAGAGAGATGCACCAGATGGCAGCCAAGCCGACCAGTGTGTAGATAATACGGCTGAAGATGGCATCCTGTCCGCCGAAGATCCACGCAACCAGATCGAATTGGAACAATCCGATACTGCCCCAGTTGAGCCCGCCGATAATGGCAAGGATCAACGCCAGTTTGTCCAGCATAAAAGCGCCCTCCTTTTCGGTTTTGGCGATGTAGTTATCGCACGGGGCTAGTATGACCGACAAACATACAAATTATGCGGCGTTTTTAAAAATAACGAACCAGCGAAACCACTTTTCCGAGAATGGATACCTCAGGTACGATGATCGGTTCAAACGCATCGTTTTCGGGTTGCAGACGGAAATGACCGTCCTCTTTAAAGAAACGTTTGACAGTGGCTTCTTCCCCCACGAGGGCCACCACGATATCACCGTTTTCCGCCGTTTCGGTGCGGCGAACGATCACGACGTCGCGATCGAGGATGCCCGCGTTCAGCATACTGGTGCCGCTGACGCGTAGGGCAAACAGTTCTTTCACGTCATAATGACCGGTGTAGGGGACGTAATCTTCCACTTCTTCCACCGCGAGAATCGGCATACCGGCCGTAACGCGGCCGATCAGCGGCACGCGACCCGCCGGCGGCGGTGCGGCTTTGGTGTCTGCGCCTTTTACGCGAATGGCGCGGTTCAACCCGCTTTGCCGCGAGATGTATCCTTCATCTTCCAGTGTTTTGAGATAGGCGTGTACGGTGGAGGTGGATTTGATTCCGGCAGCGGTGCAGATCTCACGCACGGTAGGTGGCAATCCATCCTGTGCACGCTCTTGCAAAAACGCCAGAACAGCCTGTTGCTTCTTTGTCAATTCACCCATGGTAGCCCGTCCTTTCTAAAATTGTATAATCGTGTCGAACATTAGTTTTCTTTAGTATAACACACCTTTTCGAAAAAAGCAAACATTTGTTTGCATTTTTTGAAAATTTTTTTATTTTCTTTCAAAAAGCATTACAAAATCGTTAAAGTTGGTTCATAAAATCCTCATAATTTTACGCTATACTGTGTGTGTACCGAGAACGAGGCGACCGCAAGCCTCCTCGGTATCGGTTTCTTTTGAAATCGACCCCCTCCTCAAAAGTAAAACACCTGTCGGGCTTTACCGATGGGTGTTTTGCTTTTTGCGGTTGACGGCGGTGTGGGGGTGTGATATACTTTTATCATAAAAGTATTGGAGGGATCTTTTTGAATTGTGTCGAACGGTTTGAGAATATTTACGGAAAAGAACCGAAGTATACGGCGTTTACGCCGTATCGCATCTGTCCGATCGGGGCGCATTCCGACCATCAACTCGGAAAGATCACGGGACTGGCCATCGACAAAGGGATTCGTATGGCGTACGGTCCGAAGCAAAACGGTGTGGTGGAGATACAGTCGTTGCAGTTCCCCAAACGTGCACAGTGGCACGTGGCCTCTGCGCCCGAAGTGAAAGAGAACGACTGGGCGGATCATCTGCGCGGTGCCACCATTGCACTCAACCGTCGGTATCCGTTGCGGGTCGGTTTGTGTGCCGTCATCAGCGGTGAGTTGCCGATCGGCGGGCTGTCCTCTTCGGCGGCGGTCATCATCACCTTCCTGTCGGCGCTGTGCACCATGAACGGGGTGACCCTCACTCCGCAGGAAATGATACTGATTGCACAGGAAGCAGAGAATAAATACGTTGGTGTTTCTTGCGGTAAACTCGATCAATCCTGCGAGGTATACTGCCGAAAAGATCATTTGTTGTATATGGATCTGAAAGACGACAGTTACGAGTTGATCCCGCAAAAGGATACGATGAAACCGTATGAGATCGCTATCTTTTTCTCGGGTGTGGAACGCACGCTGGCGGGCAGTCAGTTCAATATGCGGGTGGACGAATGCCGTTCGGCGGCGTATGCGCTGAAGGCATATGCCGATATGAACTACGGCAAATTTGAAGAGACCAATCTGCGTGACGTGCCGTTTGAGGTATATCAGCAATACAAAGACCGTCTGCCCGAAACGTGGAAACGCCGCGCAGAACATTGGTATACCGAATTCGACCGCGTGCAACGCGGTGCCGAAGCGTGGCGCGCAGGGGACATTGAAGCGTTCGGGCGGTTGAGTTTCGAAAGCGGTCATTCCTCGATCTACAATTGGGAGACCGGTTCGCCCGAATTGAAGGCGTTGTATAAAATTATGACCGAAACGCGCGGTATTTACGGCGGGCGTTTCAGCGGCGCGGGCTTTAAGGGATGTTGTATGGCGTTGATCGACCCTGCGTATCGTGAGGAGATCGAAGCCACCGTAACGGCGAAATATTTGAAGCAATTCCCCGCGTTGGAAGGAAAATATGCGGCACATTTTTGCCACAGTGCCGACGGCGTGAATTTGTGAGGTGCACACGATGAAGTGTTTGATCTTGGCGGCAGGTTATGCCACGCGGTTGTATCCGTTGACCGAAAACTTTCCCAAACCGTTGCTCACGGTGGGGGAAAAGACCATTCTTGATTGGTTGATAGACGATATTGACGGTGCCGATGCGGTGGATGAATTTGTGGTGATATCGAACCATAAGTATGCCCCGCACTTTGAAGAATGGGCAAAGACCAAATCGCAGAAGATCACGGTGGTGGACGACGGCACCTCGACCAACGAGACCCGTTTGGGTGCGGTGCGTGATATTCAGTTCGCTAAAGAATCGTTGAAATTGGATGACGATATGTTGGTTATCGCGGGGGACAATGTGTTGGATTTCAGCTTGACACGATTTATGACCTACGCAAAAGAAAAGAGCACCTCTTGTATTATGCGGTATTATGAACCGAGCGAACAGAAGTTGCTCAAATGCGGTGTAGTGACGGTGGACGAGAGTGACCGTATATTGAAAATGACCGAAAAGTCTTCCACACCGGCAACACACTGGTGTTGCCCGCCGTTTTACTACTACACGCGCGAAGATGCACGTTTGATCGAAAAGGGCATTGTGGCGGGTTGCGGCGTTGATGCGCCCGGCAGTTATATCGCGTGGCTGTGCACACAAACGACCGTGCACGCAATGGAGATGCCCGGCAAGCGCTACGATATCGGTAATTTGGAAAGTTACGAGCAAGTAAAGCGCGAATATAAAGGAATAACAAAATGAAAAAAGAGGCGTGTTTAACGCCTCTTTTTGTATAAGCCTCGTTACTTTGGTCAAGAATACGGTTACCAAAGAAACGGAGGCGGTTTATATGAAAATTCGAGATAAAGGCTTTTTTGTCACGATGGGTGTGTGTATATTGGCGGTCGGCGCGGTGGCGGCCGTGAGTTTATCGTATGTTCTTCCGCGCGAAAAGGATACCGTTCCGCCCGTTACAACCACCACTACTCCTACCACCGCTGCCACCACGGCACAACAGGTGCAGACTCCCGTTACAGACGTGCCGGATCTGCGTACCACAACACCGATCACGACCACCGATGCGGCCACGGTAACCACGACCGAAGTGCCGGCGGCAGACCTGTATGTGTTGCCGCTGACCAACGAGGTGAAAAAAGCCTTCAGCAACGGCGAACTTGTGTATTCCGAAACCATGCAGGATTGGCGTGTGCATAACGGCACGGATTTTGCGGGTAAAGAAGGTGCCGAAGTAAAAGCGGCCGCCAACGGCACCGTAAAAGCGATCTTTGAGGATACACTGTGGGGAAACACGGTGGAGATCGACCACGGTTTCGGCATTGTCAGCCGTTACTGCGGTGTGTCGGCACGGGGTATCAAGGTGGGAGATAGCGTGAGGGTAGGAGAGCCTATCGGTGTGCTGTCGGCGGTTCCTTGCGAAGAGGCGGACGGTGCTCATCTGCATTTGGAGATCCTTTCTTCCGAAAAAGCACTGGATCCGGTGGCGGTGATCGGTCTGGAAGTGCGTAACGCAAGAGAATGACCCCGCCCCCGATTCGTTTTAGGGGCGAAAAAAGCAAGGTTGGCGTTTTCGGCAACCTTGCTTTTTGTTATACAATGTGATATTATGTCGTTGAACAACTTCGGAAAAGAGGGGTCGCACAATGACATATTACATAACCAAGATCAACGGTACACCGCATTGGGAGGATATTCCCGCCGTGACACTCGACAATATCCTTTGGTTGCCCGATGCGGGCGTGCGTATGGTGCAGCAGATCTGTTACGACAACGAGGCGCTGTACGTCCATCAGCGGGCGGTCGAGCGGGATATCCGTGCGGAACATCGCGACCCGCAGGCGGCGGTTTGCGAAGACAGTTGTATGGAGTTTTTCTTTTGTCCCGACAGCACTTCAACCCGTTACTTCAACTTCGAATGGAATTTAAACGGCTGCTTGTTTTTGGGGATAGGTGAGGGCAGGGAAGACCGTGTGCGTTTGACGATGCCCGACGGCGTGGAACGGTTTTCTTTCCGCTCGGCACGCACGGCCGACGGTTGGGAGATCTTTTATCGTATTCCGCTGGCATTTATTCGGCAACATTTTCCGCGGTGCACTTTCGCCGCGGGGGCGATTATCCGCGCCAACTGTTACAAATGCGGTGATAAAACGGTGAAACCGCACTTTCTCTCGTGGAATCCCGTCACCTCGGAACAACCCGATTTTCATCGTTCCCCCGATTTCGGCGAAATGATTTTGAAATAACCGTTTCCCCTTACCAAAGAAGCCACTCGGCTGTTGCCGAGTGGCTTCTTTGGTAATCAATACATACCGTGTTTCGACATATACTGATAGATCATTTCGCCGTGTTTTTGCTCATCCGCTTGAATTTGATTCAACTTTTGGCGTACCGCCGTGTCGCTGAACTCGAAGATGCACACGTCATAGACCGAGGATACGTGCTTTTCCATGTTCAGTGCATCTTGACACAGGAACTTGTCTTGGTTACCGCAACCGTCGGACGTCGGTACGGGGGCGGTGGCGGCAGGGGAGGTCTCGCCTAAATAGCCGTTTACGGTGGACAGGTGTTGTTGTTCGGTGGAACGAATGGTGGTAAACAGATTTTTCAGTTCGCCGTCACACGCATCGGCGGCGTATTTGCCGTACTTTTCGATGCAAAGTTCTTCTTGCGATTTCAAGTCTTTCAGCAGGGTGGTTTCTTTTTGAGTGAAAGTCATATCTATCTCTCCTTTAACGGTTTTTCCTATTGTTTCCACGGCAGGCGGCTCTATTCACAGTTTTGTGATAGTTTTTTCTTTCGGTTGTGGTATACTGAAAAATATCAAGAAAAAAGGAGAAAACGTATGAAACGCCGATGGATACGAGGAACCGTGATCGCGCTCGGTTGCGTTGCCGCCGTGTCGCTTCTTGCGACTTTGGGGATCAACGCGCACGTCAAAACGGTGGGAGGCCGACATATACTCACGCAACAAGAAGCGACAACACTTACCGACGTGGATTGCGTGGTGGTACTCGGTTGCTTGGTGCGCGAGGACGGTACGCCGAGTGACATGCTGCGCGACCGCCTCAAACGCGGCGTGGCGTTATATAAGGAAGGTGCGGCACCGAAATTGCTGATGAGCGGTGACCACGGCCGGCAAGAGTATAATGAGGTGGAAACAATGAAGGCGTACGCCGTGGGTGAGGGTGTACCGTCGGAGGACGTGTTTATGGATCACGCCGGATTTTCCACCTATGAAACGATGTATCGCGCACGAGAAATATTCGGTGCGAAAAAAGTGCTGGTGGTTACGCAGGAGTATCATTTGTACCGCGCGCTGTACATTGCCGAGCGGTTGGGGCTTGAGGCTTGGGGCGTTGCTTCGGATTATGAGACTTATTACGGGCAGACCAAACGGGACGTGCGCGAGGTGTTGGCACGCGTAAAAGATTGCTTTTTGTCGCATTTTCAACCGCAACCCACCTTTCTCGGAGAAGCGATACCCGTGTCGGGTAACGGGGACGTGACCAACGATTAAAAATTTTCCTTGTGTTTTTCAAAGTTGTGTGGTATACTGGTTGTCGTATAAATATATTTTAAGGAGAGGAATGGGAGTATGGCTGAAAATTGCGGCTTTCGTTCCAAATTCGGCGGCTTTAATAAAGATGATGTGTTGACCTATATCAACACGTTGCAGGAAGAGCACAGCCGTGAATTGGCGTTACAACAACAAACAGCAACCGCAGAACACGAGGCGTATGAAAAAGCGTTGAGCGAAGCCAACGCCGCGTTGGAAGAACAGCATACGGCGCTGTTGGCAGAGCGTGCAGAACAGGAAAAACTGCAAGCATTGATCAACGAACAGTATGAAGCCAACCGTGAGTTGCGCCTGCAGTTGGCCGAGGCGGAAGAAGCGCGTCGTTCGCATGCGGCGATGCAAACCCGCGTGGCGGAACTGGAACAGCAGAATGCGGCTGTTAAGCGGGAAACGGCGCAACAAGCGGCGGCGACCGAACAGGAACTGCGGCGCGAACTGGCGGCGTTACGGGCGGAAAAACAGCAGTTGGCGGCGGAAAACCGTCGGTATCACGAACTGGTGAACGAGGTAGGTCGTTTTGTGGTGGAAGTGCGCGGTATGGGTGCACGGTATTTGGAGGAAGCAAACGAGCGGTGCGCGGCACGGCTTTCTTCCCTTTCACAATCCATTGCCTCGCTGACGACGGCATTGGATGCGGCGGCACGTGAACTCTCGGCTGCCGAAGAAGCATTGACGGTGCAAAACAGCCACGCGGAACAGCGACTGTTGGAACTGGCGGACGAGTTAGAACGCTCGGCGGCCGCCGTGGAAAAGGTGTCTGTTACGGCAGACGAACCCGACTTTTTTTGAACCGCCGCAGGACAGCATCGTTCCCACTGCCCAAAGCGGCGTTCCGAAACCGATTTCACGGGAAATGAAATCACCGAAAAAAACGCGTGACTGGTTGCAAAAATGGTTGGCGCGAGGGTAAAATTTTTAATTTACATATTGTAAGGAGTGCATGAAAATGGCGGAAATCAAATTCGAGATCTTGAAAGAGTGCGGTGTGTTGTCGCAATCTCCGTCGGGTTGGTCGAAAGAGATCAATCTCGTAAGTTGGAATGATAACGCTCCCAAATACGACATTCGTGATTGGGCACCGGAACATGCGAAGGCCAGCAAGGGTGTGACCTTGTCGGCGGATGAGCTGATCCTTTTGCGTGATCTGCTCAACGAAATGGATCTGTAATAAAACAGATTGGAAACGACTGCCGTCGGTTGTGGCGGCAGTCGCTTTATCTGTTGACGAAAGGGGTATTGCTTTGTTTATTATTGATTTGCTGAAAACGATTTTACAGGGCATTGTGCAAGGTATCACCGAATGGTTGCCCATCAGCAGTACGGGGCACATTTTGCTGTTGGATGCGGTGTGGCCGATGCAGGTGCGCCCCGCGTTTTTTAACATCTTTAAAGTGGTGATCCAACTCGGCTCTATCTTGGCGGTGTTGGTGCTCTATTTTCAAAAACTCAATCCGTTTTCGTCCAAAAAGACCAAACAAGAGAAGAACGGTACGTGGGTGTTATGGAGTAAGGTAGTGGTTGCCAGTATCCCTACTGCGATCGTAGGGTTGACGATCGAGGAATTGGTGGATAACGTGTTGTCTACACCGTTGGTCATTGCAATCACCCTGTTCTTATACGGCGTGGGGTTCCTGTTGCTTGAAACCTTCCCGCCGAAAACGCGTGTGAGTTCGCTTGAAGAGATCTCCTACCGACGCGCACTCGGTATCGGCGCCTTTCAATCGTTGTCGCTGATTCCCGGCACGTCGCGTTCCGGTTCCACCATTTTGGGCGCCTCACTGCTGGGCACTTCGCGTGCGGTAGCGGCTGAATTTTCCTTTTTTATGGCGATCCCCGCGATGGCAGGTGCCAGTGGATTGAAGGTGCTGAAATTTCTGCTGGATGATGAAACCGCGCCTTTCACCTCACAGGAATGGATCTTACTTGCAGTGGGCACGGTAGTGGCTTTCGTGGTGTCGCTGTTGGCGATCCGTTTCTTGATGGGATATATCAAAAAACACGATTTCAAGGTGTTCGGTTGGTATCGTATTGCGCTTGCGGCAGTGCTCGCCGCGGCGCTGATCATCGGTTGGTTGTAAGATAAAAATCACGGGACATACGGTTTTGCCGTATGTCCCGTGATTTTTTTATACCATAAATTCCGTGCGGGAAATGATATGATTTTGGAACGGAAGATCCAATTCGCAGAAGTAACCGCTCCATCCCCATACACGCACCACCAAATTCGGGTGGCGTTCGGGATGTTGTTGCGCTTCGATCAAGCGGTCGCGGTTGATGGCGTTGAGCTGCAGCTGATGTCCGCCCGACAGTACGAACAGTTTCACCAGTGTTGCCACTTTGCTTTCACCTTCTGCGTTACGAAACACGTTGTCGTGTAATTCAACGGTCAGCGGCCCGCCGTTGATGGTATCGCTAAGATCGTGTTTGGTGAAGGAGCGGATCACCGAAAGCGGTCCGTTGATGCGCGCGGCGATCGCGGGGGAGAAACTGCAGGCGTAAGGCTCACCCGCCTTACGTCCGTCGGCGGTGGCGGGGCATTCTTTGGCATAGCGAATGTACATCTGTGCACTGCCCGTGCCGGCGCGCCACACACCTCCTGCTGCGTTCGGTTTGCCGTTTACCGCATCGGCATAGGTTTTAAGCAACCAACCGGCGATCGCATCGGCAACGTCGTCGTCATTGCCCATTTTCGGACAATCCATCAAGCGGTTACGCAAGGCGGTGTAACCTTCAAAGTCGGTGTCCAACGCGGCGAGCAATTCTTGGCGGGTGACCGCGTTTTCATCGAATACCAGCGTTTTAATGGCCGCCAGCGAATCCACGGCGGTGGAAATCCCCGCACCGTGGGTGCCGTAGTTGTTGTAGCGTGCACCGCCGCGCGAGATGTCACGGCCGCTTTCAAGGCATCCGTAGGTCATTAAAGAGAGCAACGGAGCGTACATAAAACGCACGGCACGGATGTCTTTCAATTCTTCTGCGCGACGGTCGATACCCTCTTTTACAAACGTGAGCAACTGTTCAAAGGTGTCGCATTCTGCCAAATGACCGTTTACCGCATCGGCGGTAATATGCGCCAGATCGGTGGTAGTGATGTTGGGAACATCGTACGCCTGACCGGGAATGATCGGCTCCCAACAAGCGGCAACGGTATAGTTTTGGGCGTCTTCGGTACGATATCCCAATTTGTTCAAGGCGGGAACGATCACGTCATCGTTACAGTATTGGGGAAAACCAAGGCCTTTTTTGGTCATTTTGGTTCCGTATTCATATAACCAATCGGGAGTTTTTTTACCCACGCGCAGGTTGATCTTGGGGTCGATGACACCAAGTTCCAGCGAGGCGTCCATGCACAACGCGGAAAGTTCATTGAATTGATAATTTCCATCGGTATCGAAGCCGCCGAGCACCATGCTGCTGCCGTTGTCACCCTGTTGCACACCCATATATGTATCGGCATCCACATTCAACGAAAGGAAATAGAGCTCCAGCGTTTCGAGCAATTCCTCGCGCGACACACCGCGGGCTACGTCCGTTTTGTAGTAAGGGTACATATATTGGTCGAAGCGACCGAGAGTGACGTGGTCGTTTGTCTGCCGCAGGAAGAACAACAGGATCTTGTGGAAAAGGCAGGCCTCGTAAAACGAAGTCGGGGTGTTGTACGGCACGCGTTCCAGCGCATTTGCCAAGCAATCAAGACCGCGCTCTCTCGCCGCTGCGCGATAAGTTTCACAGTAGGTCAACATAACAGAGAGCGTTTCGATCGCCGCGTTGTAAAACGTATGTGCTTCGCCCACGGCGGTCGTTTTGCGCGCGTTCAGTTCTTCCAAAACAGCAGTCAGACCGCGGTCGATCAACAGATCATAGGCAGGGGTGACGTTGTTGGCGCGATAGCCGTGCCGCTCGCCGTTTGCCGACACGGTGGTGGCGAAGGTAGGCAAGCGCGTATAAAAGCCGAAGATGTCGTTATCGTAAAAAACAGGCACTTCTTTCGCCATGATCGCACGGGTGACTGCGAGGGTATCTTCATAGGTGTCGTTGCCGCTTACTGTTACGGTAACCCCCTCGTTAAGTCGCGTCGCGCGATAACTGCGGTCAAGAATAAAGTCTTTCAGTTTTTGCACACGCTCGGTCATAATATGGTCACTCCTATTCCGTATTCGTTAAAGATATCTTCGTGTGTTTCGGGCGGGGCGTTTTCGTCAAACGTGGGGGAGTATTGTTGTGAAAGCAGTGCGTACTTCGCACCTGCCGCACGGTTATAGGGGAGAAGTTCAACGCGATCCATTCCCAAATCGGCCATAAACCGTGCGGTGGCGGTAATGTTTTCTGCGGTATCGTTTACCGTGGGGATCAACGGAATACGCGTAATAAACGGTGTGTCGCTTTTGGCGAGTGTACGGTAATTTTCCAAAATAACGGCATTGTCCACACCGGTGTACTGTTTGTGTCGGGCACTGTCCATCAGTTTTAAATCATATAACACAAAGTCGCATTCGTCGAGAATATCGGCAAAGAGTTGCGGTTCGGCAAATCCGGCGGTTTGTATAGCACGATGGGTCTTGCCGCGCAACAGGTGCAAACACTCCGCCAAAAATTGCGGTTGCGCCAACGGTTCACCACCTGAAAACGTAACGCCGCCGCCCACGGCGTTTAGCATAGCAGCCTTTTTTTCAATACGAGCGACCAAGTCGGCAGCCGCAATATCTTCGCCGGCGGCACGTACCAAATGGCGCGGACAAACCGCTACACTTTCCGCCACCAGAGAGGGGGTACCCTTCGTGTGCAATCCGGCCGCAAGACAGGCGCCGCATTCCAGACAGCCGTTGGGGGAGCGCACCCACTCGATTTCAAACGCCTGTCCTTCCGGATTGTGACACCACATACAGCAAAGCGGACAGCCTTTTAAAAAGACGGTCATACGCACGCCGGGGCCGTCAAACGTGGAAAATTCTTCAATGGAAAAAATACGCCCTTGCACGGTATCCCCCCTTTTTATGTTTTCATTATAGGGGAGACCCCTTGACAAAAAAAGAAGAAACTTATATTATAATAGCAAAAAGTTAAGGTGTGGTGTGTATATGATCTTTCATCAACCTGCCAACTCGGTGGGGAACTATAACTACAACGCCACCGTTTACACAGCCGATGAATACGCACCGCATTTCCACAAAAACCCCGAGGTGCTGTTGGTGTTGGAGGGGGCTGTTGAGGTAACGGTCAGCGGTACATCGGTAACACCCGCGGCAGGGCAGGCGGTGTTGGTGTTGCCCAATCAGATCCACGCATTTAAAGCGGATGCCGACAGCAGTGTATGGGTGGCCGTGTTTTCGGAGGAGTTTGTTCCGAAATTTATCAACGACATCAAAGGGCGGCAGGGGAGCACGCCGCTGTTTACGCCGCCTGCCGCTGTGTGGCAGTTGGTGCTGGATGAAATGGTGAACAAGGAATGCGACCGTATGATGAAAAAAGCGTGTTTGTACGCTTTGTGTGCGGCGTATGAGCGGGAGGTCACGTGGCAATCCCGCGCCGATAAAAGCGATTTTTTGGTGGGAGATCTGCTCGATTGGTTGGCGTGTCATTATACCGAAAACGTGACCTTGAAAGGCGCGGCAGTGCAGTTCGGCTATGAGTACCATTATTTTTCGCATCTGCTCAGCCGACAGTACAACATCAATTTTCGTCGTTTGCTGAACCAATACCGTGTAGAGGCGGCAGTGCATTTGCTCGAGAGCACCGATTGGTCGATCACCGACATTGCGCTGAAAAGCGGGTTTCAAACCATTCGCAGTTTCAACCACGTATTCCGCGAATACACGGGGAAATCCCCGCGGGAGTATCGTGAGGGAGAATTATAAAGAGGCATAACACCACGGTGTTATGCCTCTTTGTTATAAGTATGGGGTTTACAGCGTGTCCAAATACCGACAGGCGGCAATCGCGGCGGTGGCACCGTCGCCCGTGGCGGTGGTGACCTGACGCACGCCTTTGCGGCGGCAGTCGCCGGCGACAAAAACACCCGCCGTTTTGGTAAGACAGTCCTCGGCACTGTCAAAATAGCCTGCCGCATCCAACGCCGCCATATCCGCAAACGCGCCGTTTTCGGGTTCCAGACCGATGGCCACAAACAAGCCGTCCAGCGACAGTGTGCGGGTGGTGTTGTCGGTGGTGCTCGTAATTTCCACGCCCGTGAAGGTATCACCCGCGGGGATGGCGGTCACGAGCGTTTCGGTCAGCACCGTGACGTTTTCGCGTTCGGCAAGCACTTCCTGTAAGCGCGGTTCACCTGTGAGATACGGCAGATTCTGGATCACGTAAACGTGCTCGCTGGTTTCGGACAGCAGAATAGCCTCCTGCAAAGCGGAGTTGCCGCCGCCGACCAGACCGACCGTTTTGCCTGCGTAAAACGCACCGTCGCAAACCGCGCAGAAAGAGATGCCGTCGCCGATGAACCCTTCTTCGTTGGCAAGCCCCAAATGGCGGTGTTTGGCGCCGAGCGCCAAAATGACTGCCTTTGCTTCGTAGGTGTTGCCGTCTTCGGTCTCGAGCACTTTCACGCCGTTTTCATCCCGCAGAGCGGTGACCGTTTCAATTTCCACTTCTGCACCGAGTGCCAGCGTTTGCTCCACTAATTTGTCGGCCAGTTCACTGCCGCTGACGCTTTCAAAACCGGGGTAGTTCTCCACCTTGGGGGAGAAGGTGATCTGTCCGCCGAAAGCACCCTTTTCCAAAAGCAGGACCGATTTGTTGGCACGGCGTGCGTAGATAGCGGCGGTCAACCCTGCAGGACCGGCACCCACAATGATAATATCGTACATACTTGTCACCTCAGAGAAAACAAGGGCGCTGTTCGCGCCCTTGTTTGATTTTTTAGCCGTTGATAAATTTCTTGATGTTGGCTACCGAAACGAACTTTTCGGTCTTGCCGTCGGCAACAGACACCAGCGTGGGGGCCTGTTTGATGCCGAGCGATTCGGTCAACACCACGTTTTCTTCCGCCAACACCTTGGTGTAAGCGATATCGGCTTTGGTCAACAAAGCTTCGGCGATCTTACAGTTCGGGCAGGTTGCGGAAGCGAAGAGATACACGCCGTCCAAGAGGGCGGGGGTCGCGGCACAGCCGCCGTCACACGCACTATCCGAGCCGAGCGGACCTTCGTGGGTCAGCACCGACGTTTCGATAACGTAGGAACGACGCTCTTTATATTCCTGCGATTTACCGGCGTTCCAGTTCTTCACGGGGCGATAATAGCCCGTGATACGGCTGTATACTTCGGTCTCTTTGCCGCAGGTCGGGCAGGTAAACTTCTCGCCCGCAATGTAACCGTGCTCTTTACACACCGAGTAGATGGGGGACAGGGAGTAGTAAGGCAGACGGTAATTTTCCGCGATCTTACGCACGATATTGGCGGCCGCTTTCCAATCCGGCAGTTTCTCGCCGAGGAAGGCGTGGAACACGGTGCCCGAAGTGTACAGCGTGTGCAACTCATCCTGCATATCCAGTGCGGTGAAGATATCATCGGTGAAACCGACAGGCAGGTGAGAGGAGTTGGTGTAGTAGGGCGTTTCGGCATCCGACGCACAGATGATGTCGGGATAATGCTTGCGGTCGTGCTTTGCCAAACGGTAGGAGGTGGATTCGGCAGGCGTTGCTTCCAAATTGTAGAGGTCGCCGTACATCTCCTGATAATCCGACAAGCGCTCACGCATATGGTTGAGCACGTCTTTAGTAAACTGCTGTGATTCGGCGTGGGTCATATCCTTGCGGAGCCACTTCGCATTCAAGCACGCTTCATTCATGCCTACCAGACCGATGGTAGAGAAGTGGTTGTCAAAGGTGCCGAGATACCGCTTGGTATAGGGATACAGACCTTCATCCAACAACTTGGTGATGACCGTGCGTTTCACTTTCAGCGAACGGGCGGCAATGTCCATCATATGATCAAGACGCTTGTAGAAATCGTCTTTCGTTTCGGACAAGTAGGCGATACGCGGCATATTGATGGTGACAACACCGATCGAACCGGTGCTTTCGCCGCTCCCGAAGAAACCGCCCGACTTCTTACGCAGTTCGCGAAGGTCCAGACGCAGACGGCAGCACATACTGCGGACGTCGGACGGTTCCATATCGCTGTTTACGTAGTTGGAGAAATAGGGGGTGCCGTATTTCGAGGTCATTTCGAACAACAACTTATTGTTCTCGGTTTCCGACCAATCGAAATCACGGGTGATGGAATAGGTGGGGATGGGATACTGGAAACCGCGGCCGTTGGCATCACCTTCGATCATCGTTTCGATGAATGCGCGGTTGACCATATCCATTTCCTTTTTACAGTCGCCGTATTTGAAATCCTGACGCTTGCCGCCGATGATGACGTACTCATCCGCCAGATCCTGCGGAACGGTCCAGTCCAGCGTAATGTTGCTGAACGGCGCTTGCGTACCCCAACGGCTGGGAGTGTTCACACCGTAAATAAAGGACTCAATGCACTTTTTCACGGAATCGTAATCAAGATTGTCTGCCCTTACGAAGGGGGCAAGGTAGGTATCAAAAGAGGAGAAAGCCTGTGCGCCGGCCCACTCGTTTTGCATAATACCGAGGAAGTTGACCATCTGGTTGCAAAGGGTGGCAAGGTGCTTTGCGGGGGCAGAGGTGATCTTGCCGGGCACGCCGCCGAGACCTTCTTCGATCAACTGCTTGAGCGACCAACCGGCACAGTAACCGGTCAGCATGGAAAGATCGTGCAGGTGGATATCCGCGTTCTTGTGCGCTTTGGCGATCTCGTCATCATAGATCTCGGACAGCCAATAGTTCGCAGTGATGGCACCCGAGTTGCTGAGGATCAGACCGCCGACCGAATAGGTCACGGTGGAGTTTTCCTTCACGCGCCAGTCGATGCTCTTCACATACTGGTCCACGATCTCTTTGTAGTCCAGAATGGTGGATTTCATGTTACGCAGTTTTTCGCGCTGACGGCGATACAAAATGTATGCTTTGGCCACGTCGGCATACCCCGCTTGTACCAGCACCGTTTCCACGCTGTCCTGAATATCTTCCACCTCGACTACGCCGTTTTCGATCTTCGGCTCAAAATCCGAGGTCACTTTCAACGCCAAAAAGTCAATGATATTGTCGTTGAACTGACGGTCGCACGCTTCAAAAGCTTTTTTGATCGCAATCGAGATCTTGGAAATGTCAAATTCCGCTACTTTGCCGTCGCGTTTGTTTACACGATACATACTCTCTCTTCTCCTTCACATTTTATATTAGATGCCACGCAAACCTGCGTGGGGCAGATGCTTTTGTACCGCCGAAAGGATCTGTTGCATCTCCTCGGGTGAAAAGGCGGTACAGCCTTCACCGAGCAGCTCGCCCGAATCCACAAATTGTTGGATAAAATACGGGTCTTCGGGTCGCAGCCAACGGGCAATGGCCGAAAAATCCTCCAATGTGTGGATGCCTTTCACCGCCGTGGTGCGAAATTCGTAGGAAACACCGCTTGCACGCAGGAGTTTCATGCTTTCCTCAAACGGGGCAACGTCCTCTACGCCTCCCGTGGCTTTGGCATACCCGTCGGGAGAACTTTTTACGTCCATTGCCACGTAGTCTGCGGCGTTGGCCGCCAGCACGGCGGCCAAGCGCTTCGGAAGCATACCGTTGGTATCCAGTTTTACCAGATATCCCATTTCCTTTACCTTTAAGAGAAAGGAAAGCAAGTCGGACTGCAACAACGGTTCTCCGCCCGTGATACACACACCGTCCAGTATCCCGCGGCGACGTTCGAGATAGGTAAAGATCTCGTCCTCCGTCATCTTC
>SVPM01000012.1 GCA_015065865.1 Oscillospiraceae bacterium
GTGAAGTTGCCGACCTTTACGTGCGGAGGCGTGCAAATGCAGATGGCGAGTTTTGCGGGATACAAACTGATGGGTGTCAATTCCGCTACCAAACATCCTGTGGAAGCAATGAAATTGGCAGAGTTTCTCACCAACGAAGAAAATCAGATCAAGCGGTTCGAACGCCGTGCTATCGGGCCTTCCAACTTAAAGGCCGCCGCCAGTGAAGCGGTCAAATCCAACGTAGCGCTGGCCGCCTTGGCACAACAAAACGCATACGGCGTAACACAGCGTGAAGTGCTCAGCAGCACGTGGGATCCGCTCGAAGCTTTCGGCACGGCGATGGAAGCCAAAAACTATTCCCGCACGGTAAAAGAAATGCTGAATACCATGGTACAGCAAATCACGGCATAGGAGTGAGTGGATGGCGCTCATAAAACAGCGGCGCAGCAGGCAAAAGGGCGGTCTGTTGCACACGATGCTGACCGCCCTCTCACACGGCAACTTTGCTACCCGCCTATCCTTTTTGCTGATGGGGAGCGGCTGTTTTTTCCATGGACAGATCGGACGCGGTATCTTATATTTTGCAGCACAAGTGCTGTTTTTACTCTATCTCATCTTCTTCGGCATACCGCATCTTACCAAATTCACCACGTTGGGCACCCAAACGCAATATCGCGTTTTTGATGAAGAAGAAGGCATTTACCGCATCACTGCGGGAGACAACTCTATGGAGATCCTTCTTTTCAGCGTAGTCACGTTGGTGCTCATTGCCTTATTTTTACGTCTTTACGCCGCCAATATTCGTGCGGCATGGGAATCCCAAAAAGCACGGTGTAAAGGTGAGGAACTTCCCACCTTTTACGATGATCTGCGCTCCCTTTCCGACCGCCGTTATCACATGCTGCTGCTCACACCGCCGGTGATTTTGGTGTTTATCTTCACCGTTTTACCGTTGGTGTTTATGGTGCTCATTGCTTTCACAAACTTTGACAAAGCGCATCAGCCGCCCGGTAACCTGTTTACGTGGGTAGGGTTCGAAAATTTTCGCAACCTCTTTTCGGGAAACGGGCAGACCTCCACCACATTCTTTCACCTGTTCGGCTGGACGGTAATTTGGGCGATATTCGCTACCTTTTTAAACTATCTGCTCGGTATGGCGGTCGCACTGATGATCAACAAACGCGGCATTCGCGCCAAAGGGCTGTGGCGCACCTTGTTTGTGATACCGATCGCCGTCCCGCAGTTTGTCACCTTGCTTTTGATGTCGCAACTGCTCTCATCGGAAGGTACGGGCGGTGCTTTTAACGTGCTGTTACAGCAACTGGGACTCATACAGACCCCCATCCCCTTTTTAAGCGACGGCACGTTGGCAAAGATCACGGTTATCGCGGTGAACATTTGGATCGGTATTCCCTATACCATTCTCATCACCAGCGGTATTTTGATGAACATCCCCGAGGATATGTATGAGAGTGCGCGCATCGACGGAGCAGGACCGTTTCGCACGTTTTTCAGCATTACACTGCCGTATATGCTGTTTATCACCACGCCGTATCTTATCACGCAGTTTGTGGGAAATTTCAACAACTTCAACGTCATCTATCTTTTAACGGGCGGCGGACCGCTGTCGCTCGACTATTATCAAGCAGGCAAGACCGATCTTTTGGTCACGTGGTTGTATAAGCAGACTGTGGATCAACAAAACTACAATCTCGCATCCGCCATCGGTATTATCGTCTTTTTGGTATCCGCAGGGTTGTCCTTGCTGGTATACAACTCGTCTGACTCGGCGCGAAAGGAGGAACAGTTTCAATGACGGTCGGCTACCGTGCGCGACAGCGCACCGCCAACGGGGTGATCTACCTGCTGCTCGGCACGCTCGGTGTCTTGTGGGTGCTTCCTATCGTCTATCTGGTCATCCTTTCGCTTCGCGGTGAGAGCGGCGCATATCTTCCCTATCTCTTACCGAAAAACTGGTCACTCGAAAACTACCGTCGCCTGTTCACCGACACAGCTTTATTCAATTACCCGCGATGGTATATGAACACGTTACTCGTGTCGATATGCACCTGTGTGCTCAGCACCTTGCTTGTGCTGTCGGTCAGTTATACCTTCAGCCGTCTGCGTTTTCCGTCACGACGCAAGTTTATGAACGTCGGGTTGATTCTCGGTATGTTCCCCGGATTTATGACCATGATCGCCGTGTATCACCTTTTAAAGGTGCTGGGACTGGCGCAGTCGCTGATCGCGCTGATATTGGTGTATTCCGCAGGGTCGTGTATGGGATATTTCATCGCTAAGGGATATTTCGATACCATCCCCCGTTCGCTTGATGAAGCGGCTACACTGGACGGCGCCACTCGCCACCAAATATTTTTCCGTATCACTCTGCCGATGTCCACCCCCATTCTGGCCTACACCGCCCTCACCGCCTTTATGGTACCGTGGACCGACTTTATATTCGTCAGTGTGATCATGAAGGATAATTACCAAAACTATACGCTGGCACTGGGACTGTATCAAATGGTGACCAAAGAAAATATCTACCGCTATTTCACGGCCTTTTGTGCAGGGTCGGTGTTGGTGGCGATTCCCATCACGCTGCTGTTCTTACGTTTGCAGAAATACTACGTGGAGGGTGTCACGGGCGGTGCAGTCAAAGGATAGAAAACAAGCGGAACACATTTTGCAACGTGTTCCGCTTATCTGTTACTTATTCATTTCACGAGTATAATCCAACAGGCCGCCCGCAAGCAGCATTGCCACTTGACGTTCGGAGAAGTCGGCGTTCAATTCCAAGGTTTCGCCCGTGGAGATGTTTTCAAGTACCACGGGTGCGCCTTCTTGGATACGGCGGCGCACATCCGGCAACACCAGTTTGTCACCGAGCGAAATACGGTCGTAATCCGCCTCATTCTTGAAGGTGAGCGGCAGAATTCCCGCGTTAATGAGGTTTGCCACGTGAATACGGGCAAAGGATTTCACAATAACTGCTTTAATGCCGAGATACAGCGGTGCAAGTGCCGCGTGTTCACGCGAACTGCCCTGACCGTAGTTGGCACCGCCTACCACGATACCGCTGCCTGCCGCCTTACAGCGGCCGGGGAACGCGGGATCACACCGCACGAAGCAGTGCTCCGAGATCGCGGGGATGTTGGAACGCAACGGCAGGATCTTCGCGCCTGCCGGCATAATGTGATCGGTGGTGATGTTATCTTCCACCTTCAACATCACGTCCGCTTCAATAGTTTCTTTCAGCGGTGCGGTTGCGGGGAACGGCTTAATGTTCGGACCGCGGACGATCTCAACCGTATCCATCTCTTCCACCGAAGCGGGCGGCAGAATCATATTGTCGTTAATAAGGAACTTTTCGGGCATGACAATACGCGGTGCTTCGCCCATCTTACGCGGGTCGGTGAACACGCCCGTGATGGCGGAGACTGCCGCCGTTTCGGGGCTGACGAGGTACACCTGTCCGTCCGCCGTACCCGAGCGACCCTCAAAATTGCGGTTAAAAGTACGCAGAGAAATGCCGCCCGAGTTGGGAGATTGACCCATACCGATGCAGGGACCGCACGCACATTCCAGCACACGTGCACCGGCGGCAATAATATCCGCCAACGCACCGCATTCCGCCAACATATTATACACCTGCTTAGAGCCGGGCGCGATGGAAAGGCTCACGTCGGGGTGCACCGTGCGACCCTTCAAGATCGCCGCAACCTTCAACATATCCGCAAGCGACGAGTTGGTGCAAGAACCGATACAGCACTGATCCACCTTGATCTCACCGATCTCAGCCACCTTCTTCACCGCATCGGGCGAGTGCGGACAAGCCGCCAGCGGTTCGAGAGCCGAAAGATCAATTTCTACGATCTCATCATACACGGCATCCGCATCCGCCGACAGTTCCACCCAATCCGCTTCGCGCCCTTGCGCTTTCATAAATGCACGGGTAATGTCATCCGACGGGAATACCGAAGTGGAAGCACCCAGTTCCGCACCCATATTGGTGATGGTGGCACGTTCCGGCACCGTGAGAGTCTTTACGCCCTCGCCGCCGTATTCGATGATCTTACCCACACCGCCTTTAACCGACAAACGGCGCAGCACTTCAAGGATGATATCCTTTGCCGCCACCCACGGTTGCAGCGCACCCGTAAGGTTAACACGCACCATTTTGGGATAGGTGATATAATACGTACCGCCGCCCATGGCGACCGCCACATCCAGACCGCCCGCACCGAACGCCAACATACCGATGCCGCCGCCCGTGGGGGTGTGACTGTCCGAACCGATCAGCGTTTTGCCGGGGATGCCGAAGCGCTCGAGATGCACTTGGTGGCAGATACCGTTACCGGGACGGGAGAAATAAAGGCCGTGCTTTTTGCAGACCGACTGAATATAGCGGTGATCGTCCGCATTCTCAAATCCCGTTTGCAGGGTGTTGTGGTCGATATACGCCACCGAGAGTTCCGTCTTTACGCGCGGCACGCCCATTGCCTCAAACTCCAAATACGCCATCGTACCCGTGGCATCCTGTGTGAGCGTTTGGTCGATACGCAGGCCGATCTCCTCGCCCGCCTTCATTTCACCGCTGACCAAGTGCGATGCGATCAATTTTTGTGCAATGGTGTAACCCATATAATCACTCCTAAAGAAAATGTATTTTAATTATAACGGATAGTTGCGGATTTGTAAACCCCGCAATACCACAAAAAGCGCGCCTTGTTTCGGCACGCTTTTTGTAAAATTATTCGTCCAAATATCCCTTTAACACCTTCAAGGTGTTCCACACGCCGTCGATGTGACTGCGCTCATACCCGTGACTGGCATGCACACCCGCGCCGATCAAGCCGTGACGAATATCACACCCTGCGCGTAAGGTCGCCTCCACGTCACTGCCGTAACTGGGGTACACGTCCACGGCATAGTCCGCCCCCTCACGTTTAGCGGCTTCGATAAGTTTGCCGACCACTTCATAGCTGTACGGCCCGCCCGAATCTTTGACACAGATGGAGACCTGCTTTTCGGTGCACTGCAATCCGTCACCGACACATCCCATATCCACGCTGATCGCTTCGGTCACACCCGCGGGCACCGAAGCGGCGCCGCCGTGCCCCACCTCTTCGAACACCGTGATATGCGCCCAAACACGGCGCTTCGGAGTGGTGGCGGTATCTTTTAACCATTTGGCAAAACCCAATAAAATACCGACCGACAGTTTATCATCCAAAAAGCGGCTCTTGATAT
Organism: Oscillospiraceae bacterium; assembly: GCA_015065865.1. Lineage (GTDB taxonomy): Bacteria > Bacillota > Clostridia > Oscillospirales > Acutalibacteraceae > SIG588. Next base: position 5,236 of record SVPM01000012.1, read on the forward strand.
AGCCGGATGCGGTGATACGCGTGCGCGGTTCCACACACACCATATCTCCGACTTCGATCCCGAGTGCACGGGCCTCCTCCGCCGAAGTGACGTCCTCATCCAACACCACTTCCACAGAATCAAAGGTGCGCTTGGTGTCGCCGAACGCGTTATTCACGTGCACCGAAGCGTTGCAAAGTTGCAACGTACCTTCCACCAAACGACCGTCACGCGTATACACCCGCACGTTTTCAGACTCGGTATTTTCGGCGCGCAGACCGCCCAGATTGGTCACTCGCAAGCGACCGTTACCCTTTACTTCCGCCACCATCGCGCCCAGCGTATCGGTATGCGCCTCTAAAAGCGTCCCTTCACCCTTGCCGCCGAGATCGACCAGCACACCGCCCTTTTGTGTGAGCGTTGCTTCATATCCCAACGCCGCAAACGCCTCTTTCACCCACGCGGCGGCCGCCGCCGTAAACCCTGTGGGGCTGTCGATAGCAAGCAATTCTTTCGCTTGTTCGGTGGCATAGACCGCATATTCTCTGTTCATCTCGCTTCTCCTAACATCCATGCTAACACATATTGAATATACTCATCCCAAAACTCCCACGAATGTGTACCGGACGATTCGCGGTAGGTAAAGTCGTAACCGTTTTGTTCGAGTTTCGCTTTTAAGCTACGGGTATTCTCATAGAGAAAATCTTCCGTACCGATACCCATAAAGAGTCGCGGGCGGTTGGGATCGTCTTTGCATCGGTCCGCCAACCACAAAAGATCGTCTTCATCCGGCACGGCAAACTCATCCCCGAAAATGGGTCGCATAACGTCGGAAAAACCTACGTTTTTAATATCCGCACACGGCGAGAGTCCCGCACCTGCCGAGAAAGTATCGGGTTCACGCAGTGCCAATTTTAACGCACCGTAACCGCCCATTGAAAGTCCCGCCACGAAATTGTCTTCGCGTTTATCCGACACGCGGAAGAACTCGCGAATTAAACGCGGTAATTCTTTAGCAATAAAAGTATAAAACGCCATACCGTATTTCATATCGCAGTAAAAACTTTTGTCCGCACACGGCATCACCACACAGATGCCGTAGGCGGCGGCATACCGTTCAATGGAAGTCCTCCGCAGCCAGATAGTTTGATCGTCACTCAGCCCGTGCAACAGATATAAACACTTATACGCCGTATTATCTGCCCCGCTTGCAATGCCGATCTCCCCTTGCGATGAACGCTGCGGGAGGATGACCTTCACTTCCGTCTGCATACCGAGCGCTTCACTAAACACGTTTAACGTTACCAGCGCCATTATTTCTCCCCTCCATAGCGAATGTTCGCCGCTTGTTTGATGGTGTCCATACAGGTGTGCACTTTCCACGCGAGATCTGAGGCACTTTTATATTCCTCAAGGTTTTCCCCGCGGATAAAAGCGGCAAACGCCGCCGCTTCACGGCTCATAAGCTGCTCTTTCGGCTCGTCCTCAAACAGTTGTGTCTTGACCCCGTTTTGTACCAAGTATGCCCCGACGTACAACCCGATACGCTCGATCACCAGCGTCCCTTTATCCCCCGTGATCTCCGAACCCACGGCACTGTGCCCTACTTTGGTGTAGGTGAGCGCGGCGGTAAAACGGCCGTAATCGAACAATGCCGTACCGCTGCAGTCCGCCCCGTTCGGCAAATAGGAAGCGATTGCCGTGATACCCCGCGGCATACCAAGCAGGTCTACCGCCGCATATACACAGTATACGCCGAGATCCATCAGCGTACCCGCCGCAAGCGACATATCGAAAATATTCACCTGTTCCCCACGTTGCAACGCCTCATACCGACTGGTCAACTGCGCGAAATCGATTCGTGCCGAAGCGATGTTGCCAATGGAGGCCAGCGCCTCTTTGATCGCCGCACGTCCCGAAACGTACCGCGGAATGATCGCCTCCATATACACGAGTCCGCGCTCATCCGCCAAGGCCTTCAAACGGCAATAGTCCGAAGCCGATGTGGCGATCGGCTTTTCGCAGATCACGTGTTTACCCGCACGAAGCATCTGTTCGGATTGCGGGACATGACAACTGTTGGGCGAGGCGATATACACCGCCTCGATATCGGGTGCCGCCGCCAGTGCCGCAAGATCGGTATACACCGTATCACACCCGTGTTTTTGGGCAAATGCACGCCCGTTCTCCTCATTACGGGAATACACGGCCGCCAACACAAACTCACCGCTTATGGCAGCCCCCGCAATAAATTGGTCCACGATCGCCCCCCGTCCGATGGTGGCATACCGTATCATGCGATCACCTCATACGAAAACATTTCGCAATGCAGTTTTGTGCCGACATCCACCCCCGCCGGCAACAGTGCGAGAGCAATAAAGATATCCTCATCACATCCGCCCGCAAGGTCGTGCAAATAGGCGTATTCGCCCTCGATTTTTGAAACAATATAGTCTTTCGGTTCCATACTGTGTACCTTAAAACGTCTTACCGTAGTTATATTTCGTGGGAAGCCCTTCTTTGTAAAGGTGGGCATCCGAGGAATGTACCAACACTTTCGGCACGGCAAAGCCGTCGTATTCCCAAAAATCAACGGTCGTCACACCCGTATGACAAATATCATAGCGCGTGCAAAACATCGGATACGGAATATCGAGCAAACAACTCAAAAACGCGATACCGAAACCTTGATGGGCAAACAGCGCCACCCGCTCTTTGTTCGGTTTCACGATCTTGTAACGGCCTGTATAGCGCTCGTGTTCATATCCCAGCGACAGCATGAACGCATCCGCATCGTCGTACATTGCCTCCATGCCTTCTTTGAACTCCGTAAGTTCAGGATGTTCATACCAACGGAAACCCAGTTCCGCCACTTCGGGGGTCGTAAACAGTTTCACGTGCTTGGTGCTGTAAAACAGCCACGCATGCACACCCTCCTCATTTTGACCGGCCAAACGCCGCCATGCCACTCCTTCTTCGGCAAAGTCGAGTTTTGTCGGCTCGCCCAACCGCAACAACTCACACGTCGGCTTACTCGTCAAATAGGCGCGATTGGAGGTGGAAGAGAACACCTTGTCCACTCCGTGGAGTGCCAAACGTTTCCCCACTGCTTCTGCTTGCCGCTCACCAAGCGGAGTGAGCGAATCGGGATCGTAAATGGGATCACCGTGTCGAATATAATGGAACAACATATCTATCACCTCATATTTTGTAATTCTCGATCGATCAATGCCGTCACCGACGGGGTCGTGCGGTCTGCCAACGCTTTGATACTGTCCACACCGTTTTCCATCGCATAGGAGAAGAACGCCGCGATCATATCGGTATCGTTCACGTTATCCCCCACGGCAACGATATCGGATTCTGCAATATGCAAATGCCGCGCCAAGGTGCGTAACCCCACCGCTTTATTGACATCACGGCGCACCACGTCGATGCAGATACCGTTTTGCAAAGGGTTCAACTGCTCACCGAAGGCATCTTTCAGCGCATCGGTTACCGTCGCCGCCGTTTCAAAATCGGGCAGCATCGTGGATATCTGCGTGAAATACGAAACAGGCGGCAACGTATCCAACGTACAATCGCCATCCCCCATCGGCTCGCGCGGTGCGGCAAACACACGGTAATTTCTGTCGGTATGTATGTCACACCACGGACAACCGCCCGCAAACATCGCTTCAATAAGCGGACGGGCCAACTCACCCGCGCAACGTATCTCGGCAATCTTCGTACCGTCGATATAAGAAACTACCGCACCGTTATCGGCGATCAGATAATCATACGCTAAAGCATCCGCCTGCCACATATCAAGCAAACTATCCATCGACCGTCCGCTGACCACCGCAAACGCATTTCCCGCCGCACGCCACTGTGCCAGCGCCTCGCGTTTGGTGCTGTCAATACCTTGGTAATTCAGCGTGCCGTCGTAATCACTGCCAATAAGTTTCATACGCATCCCTCACTTACAAAGCCAACTTTTCACCCAAGAGATCAAGGTGAATCCATCCGCAAATTCAAAGGTGAAAATACCGACCAAAAACAGGAACGCGATCACAAGCGGCAGCACATACGTCACGTAAGGGCGAATCCACCGGCCGACCTTAAGCCCTTTACCGGTATTGACTTCTTGCAGGAAATTGTCGAATCCCCACCCCTTCTTGCTGACACAAAACAGCACAAAACAAAGCGAGCCGAGCGGCAAGAAGCAGTTGCTGACCAAGAAATCCTCCAGATCCAACACGGAAGAAGCGGAGGTGAAAGGCGTAAAGCCCGACCATACGTTAAACCCGAGCGCACAGGGAACCGACAGCAAAAGCACCGCCGCTGCACACACCACACACGCCTTCACACGTCCCCAACCCGTAAGTTCGCGCACACAAGCGAGAATATTTTCAAACACGGCGAGGATGGTGGAAAACGCCGCAAACACCATAAACAGGAAAAACAGCGAGCCCCAAAAGCGACCGCCGACCATATTGTTAAATACCTTTGCCATCGCCACAAACAGCAAACTGGGACCCGCACTCGGTTCCACGTCAAAAGTGAAACACGCGGGAAAAATAATAAGCCCTGCCACGACCGCCACAAACGTATCGAGCACCAGAATGTTGACAGATTCGCCCAGCAAAGTGCGTTCTTTACCGATATAGCTGCCGAAGATCGCCATGGAACCGATACCAAGACTCAGCGTGAAGAATGCTTGATTCATCGCACCCACGACGGTGTTACCGTTCACCTTCGAGAAATCGGGTCTCAGATAGAATCTCAACCCCTCGCGAGCACCGCTGAGCGTAAACCCGTGAACCGCCAACACCACCATCAGCAAAAGCAACACGATCATCATATATTTGGTGATGCGCTCCACGCCTTTTTGCAGACCGAAAGACAAAACAGCAAACCCCAACACCACCACAAGAGCCATAAATCCTACCATAACTGCGGGGTTGGCTAACATACCGCCAAACAATTTCTCCGAAGCTTCGTTGGTAATTCCGGTCATATTCCCCGAAAGGAAGGATACGAAATAATAAAGGATCCAGCCGGTCACCGACGTATAAAACATCATCAATAAAAAGTTGGCGGCTAACGCAGCGAAACCGTGAAGATGCCACTTTTGCCCTTTTTTCTCCAACTTTTGATACAATTTCACCGGACTGCTTTGGCTGGCACGTCCCAGTGAAAACTCCATCAACATCACGGGCAGTCCCAACAAGATCAAAAAAACAAAGTAAAACAGCACAAAAGCGCCGCCGCCGTATTGACCTGCCATCCACGGGAATTTCCAAACGTTTCCCACACCGATCGCACAACCGGCGCTAAGCAATATAAAGCCCAAACGGCTCCCCAAACGTTCCCTTTCCATAACGTATCCTCAACATTCCGTTTCAATTTCGACAAAAAGTATAGCACATCCCGAGGAAAGATGCAAGGGCCGCTGTCGTTATTTCAAGCAGGAATATAACGCGTTTCGCATTTTTCCTTGCATTTCCACACTCCAACTGTGGCTGTGTTGAAAATAGGTGAGTGAAAGACGGTTTGCGGTATCCACCATGGAAAACGCGCCTGCGGCACCGTCCCAACCGAATTCGCCCACGGGACTCAGCGAACCGCTGACGTTCGCATCCATATGAGTGCGAACACCGAGTCCGTACCCGTACCCTGCCCGCAACTCATGAAAATCCTCTAACGCTTGTCCCGAAAGATGATTGGTCTGCATCAAACGGACCGTCTGTTCATTCAAAATGCGTGCGCCGCTTTTTCCCACACCGCCGCACGCCAAAGCATCCAAAAACAAGGCATAGTCCGCTGTGCAAGAGCAAAGGCCTGCACCGCCGCTTTGATATTCGTCGGTAATGTTATACACGCACTCCACGCTCTGTCGCACGGGCACACCGTTTTCGTAAGAATACCGTGCCGCCATACGTGAGAGCGACTCTTCATCCGTCGGCACACCAAAGCGGGTGTTTTGCATACCGAGCGGTCGGAAAATATGGTTTTGCATATAGTCACCCAAGGACTCACCCGACCAGATCTCCACCAAAGCGCCCAGCACATCGTGACATAAACTATAGCGAAAACGGGTGCCGGGTTCGAATCCCAACGTTTTGTTTGCCATTGCCTCCGCCACCTGCACCGTGCTGTGCCTGCCGTCCGCCAATGCGGCTCGTATCCCTTCGTCAAACAAGTCGTAATCCAACCCTGCCCGCATGGTAAACAGATCAACGATGCGAATCGGATTCTCGGCATATCCGTCTTCCTTCACGGTCACGCTCTCACCCATACTCGCACCGGTCGTAATGCGTGCCGCATTTTCCGTGTTCAGCGCATCGCGCGTGATCTTCATCCGCTTAAACGCAGGTATGTATGCCGAAAGTTCGTCTTCCATGGCGTACTTTCCCTGTTCAAACAACTGCAACGCCGCCGTACACGTGAGCATTTTTGTCATCGAAAAGATAAGATACAACTCATTGCCGTCAATGTTTCGGTTATTTTCAATATCGCTGAGTCCCGCAAAATAGCGAAACAGCAGCGTATGATCTTGATACACGATACAATCCACCGACGGCGTGTTGCAGGTCTTTAAAATATCGTCCAAACATTCTTTCAATGCGGTAAAATCCATCATTTCGACACTCCTATACTCAAAGTTCAAAATATCTGCAAGGGTAGATCATATCCGATAGAACAACGTTTATGTAGTTTGAACTTAATGACACGAATTAAAGGGCTCTGAAAACCGTAAAATTCTTTATTTATCCCATAAATTTACTGCTTCAACTCGTTTTTCAAGTTCATTTATCAATATTTCAGAATCTTTAGGAAAATTCTTCTCTTCTTTAGCGCCGGCAAACAATTTCGTACCGAATAATGCCAAACCCAAAACTAAGATCGGAAGATAATACGTTTCACCCCTACCTATAATAGTAACGGCAACGGCGAATATAGCTATTAAAAGATAGGTTACAAGAAGAATTATCTTTAAAACATTGCTTGATTTGCTAAACGCCGTATAGTAACTGACGTATGTTTTGCCATCTTCCTCTAAAATTTCTGCAAAAAGATTTGTAGAGTTGTCGTTTTCTGCTCTTCTGGTCGGCGGATTGGTAATCGTAATTTTACCGTTTTTTTGACAGTAAAATTCAATTGCGTTTTGACCGCTGATCTCTCCCCTGCAAACGCCTTGTAATTGCATAAATTTATTTATTGCATCTACCCTAGTAGTTAAAATCTCATATTTTCCATGGTTGATTATTTTCATATAAGCACCACCTTGGGTGTAGTATAGCATAAAAACAGCGGAAAATCAATGCGAAGCATTGTATATCATCATTGCGAAAGGTTTTTTATACACGCTAACGCGTGATGAGATACCAATCCTTCGGATTGGATAAAAATAAAGCACTTGCCGAAACAAGTGCTTTATTTTTTGGAGCATCTAACCAGAGTTGAACTGGTGACCTCATCCTTACCAAGGATGCGCTCTACCTACTGAGCTATAGATGCAAGTATGGCGACCCGGAACGGGCTCGAACCGTCGACCTCTAGCGTGACAGGCTAGCGTTCTAACCAGCTGAACTACCGGGCCGCATTTTGTTGCTCAGCTGCAACGTTTAACATTATAGCGAGGTATGAGCATTTTGTCAATATCTTTTTTTAAAAAACTAAAAAATTTTTACCGCTGTTCCATCGTGCGATACTCCTGCCGCGGCTGCACTGCTTTATAGGCAGGACGGATGATTTTGCCCGCATTGGTGAGTTCCTCCAAGCGGTGTGCACTCCACCCCGCAATGCGGGCGGTGGCAAACAACGGGGTGTACAGTTCGGGGGGTAATCCCAACATATCGTACACGAATCCGCTGTAAAAATCGATGTTAGCGCTGACACCTTTGTAAATACGGCGTTCCTCCGCGATCACAGCAGGTGCCAACTCTTCCACCGTGGTGTAGAGTGCATATTCCTTATTTAAACGTTTTTCACGTGCAAGCTGCGCCACATACCCTTTGAGAATACGTGCACGCGGGTCGGACAGCGAATACACAGCGTGTCCCATACCGTAAATAAGGCCGCTTTTATCAAACGCTTCCTTACGCAGGATACGGCGCAGGTATTCTTTGATCTCCTCACGGTCGCCCCAATCCTGCACGTTCTTCTTGATATCCTTGAACATTGCACAGACCTTAATGTTGGCGCCGCCGTGTTTCGGGCCTTTCAGCGAACCGAGCGAAGCCGCCACCGCCGAATACGTATCGGTACCCGAGGAGGACACCACGTGGGTGGTAAAGGTGGAGTTGTTACCGCCGCCGTGTTCCGCGTGCAACACCAAGGACATATCGAGTATCTTGGCTTCGAGCGGGGTGTATTGGCTATCCAACCGCAGCATATGCAAAATGTTTTCCGCCGTGGACAATTCGGGGCGCGGTTCATGGATAAAGAAACTCTTGCGATCGCGGCGATAATAGTCGTATGCTTGGTAACCGTATACCGCCAAGAGCGGGAACATCGCGATCAATTGCAGACACTGACGCAACACGTTCGGGATCGTCACGTCATCGGGATTGTTGTCGTATGCGTACAACGCCAACACACTGCGCGCCAACGAGTTCATCATATCGGTACTGGGCGCCTTCATAATGAAGTCGCGCACAAACGAATTCGGCAGTGAACGATAATCTGCCAACAGGGCGCGAAAATCCGCATATTCCTGCGCGTTCGGCAACTCGCCGAACAGAATGAGATAGGTGATCTCCTCAAATCCGAAACGGCCGTCTTCCACAAAGCCGTTTACCAGATCGTCAATAGCGTAGCCGCGATAAAACAACTTACCTTCGGCGGGAACTTCCTCCCCGTTCACGATATGTTTCGACTCGATCTCAGATATTTCGGTCAAGCCCGTCAACACACCTTTACCGTTCAGATCGCGCAAACCGCGGTTGACTGCATATTTTACGTGCAGTTCCGGCAGAATCGTGCCATTTTGCACACATTTATCCGCCAAGGATTGAATAGCGGGCGTGATTTTGGAATAGTCGCGTTTTTTCATTGCATTGCCTCTTTCTGTAGATATGGCTTTATTTTACCACATATTCCCTTTCCATCTGTGAACAGGAATTAAACTTTAAATACAGGCCAGTATTCATCGGCCTCACGGCGAATAAGGTCACGGTCGGCAAGTGAGCCTTTGTCTTCAAGCGCAACGGTGTACATTCCCGCCGCTTTGGCGGAACGCACACCACCCAACGTATCCTCATACACCGTGCAAACGGCAGGCGAAACCTCCAACCGTTCGGCCGTGGCAAGATACACCGCAGGCGAGGATTTCCCTGCCCCCACTTCGTCCGCACATACCACCGTTTCAAACCAATCCAAAATACCGTGATGCCGCAGTGCTGCTTCGGCAAGTTCGCGCACCAAGGCGGTAGCGACCGCCATACGTTGTCCCGCCTTACGCCGCGCAGTCAAGAACTCCAACGCGCCCGTTTTCATCGGCACGACGGCAGCGTATGCATCAAACGCCATTTGCCGCCACTCCTCCATAACATCCCGCGGGTCTTCGTTTAACAAAAAACGGGCAATCGTATATTCCGCCGCTTCCCGCAAGTGCATCACCGAAACCGCGCGAGCATAGTCGGCGGGCAACTCCAGCCCACGCTTGTGCAAAAAACGTTCGTCAATATCCTTCCACACATCCGCCGAATCCAGCAGCGTGCCGTCCAAATCAAAAATATCCACCTGTGACATACTTATTACCTCATTCCGCAGGTCATCTCGTTGCTATGATTGTAGCAAATTTTCGGGACAACTGTCAATACATCGAAAAAACGGAAATTTTTAGAAAATGTGTGTTTTAGGGTTGCATCTTGTCAAAAAATCCAGTATTATATATTCTGTATAATTTTTTATTGAGGTGGATACATTGGTCTTTTCGAACTTGCTGTTCGTGTTTGCTTTTTTTCCGTTATGCATGCTGTTCTATGCGCTTGCACGGGGCATTCGCGCTAAAAATTTTGTGTTACTTATCTTTTCCTTGATGTTTTACGCGTGGGGAGAACCGTTGTATGTGCTCCTGCTGGTAACTATGGCGTTTTTCGACTGGCTGTTTGCCCGCTTGATTGAACGCGACAGCGGTTGTCGTCGCAGTAAACTGTGGTTGATACTGACCTGCGTTGTGGATCTGGGGTTGCTGGGTGTGTTTAAGTACGGTACCTTTACCCTCACCAATCTGCAGGCACTCACGGGATTTCCCGCTATCGTTCCGCAGATACTGCTTCCCATCGGCATCTCGTTTTACACGTTCCAGCTGTTGTCCTACGTGGTGGACGTCTATCGCGGCGAGGTGGCGGCGCAACGCAGTTTCTTCCGACTGTTGTTATACGTCAGTCTGTTTCATCAATGTATCGCCGGCCCCATCGTGCGATACAGCCAAGTGGCGGAAGAATTGTTGCTCCGCCGTGTGTCCGCTTCCGACGTAAGCGCGGGCATTACCCGTTTCACCGTCGGGCTCGGCAAAAAAGTATTGCTTGCCAACACCTGTGCCGTGATCGCGGATAAATATTTTCCTGCCGACGGGCTTACTGCCACCGCCGCAGAAATTTCCGCCGCTGCAGACGTGCTGGCATCGCAACCCGTTTCACTGTTGTGGCTCGGTGCGCTGGCATATATGTTGCAGATCTATCTGGATTTTTCCGCCTATTCCGATATGGCGATCGGTATGGGGCGTATGATCGGTTTCCACTATCTTGAGAACTTCGATTACCCCTATCTCTCCCGCTCGGTCACCGAATTCTGGCGGCGCTGGCATATGTCACTGGGCACCTTCTTTCGCGACTACGTATACATTCCGCTGGGCGGCAGTCGCCGCGGAATATGGCGCACCTTACGAAATCTGTTGATCGTTTGGGCGCTGACGGGACTTTGGCACGGCGCCAGTTGGAACTTCGTGCTGTGGGGTCTTTACTACTTTGTTTTTTTGGTGTTGGAAAAGTTATTCCTCAAGCGCTTGCTCGCCCGCATCCCTTCCGTGTTTTCGTGGCTGTATACAACGGCGGTGGTGTTCTTCGGGTGGATCCTTTTCCGTTTCCGCTCTCTTTCGCTGGTATGGCTTGCGATATGCGGTCTGTTCGGGCAAAACGCCAACCCGTTCACCACGTTTGAAGCAGGCACCGTATGGCTGAATTACGCTTTCTTCCTGCCGATCGCCGTGATGGGCGTCACTCCGTTGGTGCGTTGGCTGAATACCCGCCTGCACAATGCCGCGCCCGTAAATCGCGGCGCGCGTATTGCGCTGAACACGGCACAGGTGCTCTGCCCCGTTTTGCTGTTGTTGCTTTCCACCTTTGCACTGGTGGGTAACAGTTACAATCCGTTCTTGTATTTCCAATTTTAAAGGGAGGGTCGATTGATGAAACACAAGCGTTTAACACTCTCCCCCGAATTGCAACGCTCACAATACCGCCACGGCTATATCGCATGGAAGATACTCGTGTTCTTCTTCATATTGGCATCAGGTTCGGTGCTCTCGTTCCTTTTGTTTTTGCGTCCCACTTATTCCGAAGGTGAAAAACGGCAACTTGCCCCCTTCCCCGCTTTTTCATTGGAAGCACTGTTCAGCGGCGACTATTTCGCGGACATTGACACGTGGTTTTCGGACACGTTCCCTCTGCGCGAGGAAATGGTGCTGGTGCACGGACACATTGAATCGCTGTACGGTATCCGTCAACACGCGGTGTATACCGATAACGACAACCAATTTGACGATGACGTGATTCCCGATATACCCACCCGTCCTGCGACGACGGTGAGCACCACCACGGCAACACTGGCCCCGTATTCTACCACGGTGCCCACCACGACCGAAACCACTGTGACGACCGAAACCACAGCACCGACCGAAACCACGCTGCCGACCGACCCTGCGACTACCACAACCGTCGCACCGGTAGTGGATACCGCTCCGCAAACGCTCGGTTCGATTTTGGTGGTGGGCAATTCGGGATATGAATACTACAGTTTCAGTCAAAAAGCGGCGGATATGTACGTCGGCGCCATCAACCGTGCCGCCGCCGCACTGAAAGATAAAGCAACGGTATACGACATTCTTATCCCGTTGGCGATCGACATTGTGCTGGATGACCAAGTACGTAGTGAAGTGCGGTCTGCCGACCAAAAGAAAGCCATAGACTATATCTACGGTTCAATGGACGGCTCGGTAAAAACGGTGGATGCCTACTCCGCGTTGCGTGCTCACCGTAACGAATACCTCTATTTCCGTACCGACCATCACTGGACGGCTACCGGCGCGTATTACGCCTACAAAGCGTTCGGCGAGACAAAAGGTACCGCCGTCCCCGCACTGACCGATTACCAAACGATGGATTTCGACGGATATCTCGGTACGCTGTACAACAAAACGGGGAAGGTTGCCGCACTCGGCAACACGCCCGACACGGTGCGCGCCTATCTGCCGTTATATCCCACTTCGATGCAATTTACCGATCGTAAGGGGAACACTATGTCTTGGCCGGTGGTGAAGGACGTTTCGACTTGGAAGAAAGGCAGTTTGTATTCCACCTTCATCGGCGGCGATAACCCCTTTACCAAAATTCACAACGACGCCCTTTCGGACGGCAGTTCCTGCGTTGTGGTAAAAGAATCGTTCGGTAACGCGTTCGTCCCGTTCCTCGTATCTCATTACGAAACGGTATATGTGGTGGATTACCGTTACTATCAAGACAATTTCATCAACTTCGTTATCGAAAACGGCGTGGACGACGTCATCTTTATCAACAATATGTCCGCCACCCGTTCCACCAACTTGATGACCTTTATCGAGGATTTGATTCCGGTGAGTGAATAAACCAAAGGAGGGCGTGCCGTGGAAGCAAACGAAAAGCGCCGTACACTGCGTAAAAAAGCTATGGCACTGCCGCTTCGTGCCGGTGTGTATTTGATGAAGGATGCACGCGGACATATTATCTATATCGGCAAGGCCAAAGCGCTGAAAAACCGTGTCAGCCAATACTTCGGTGCGGATACCAACCATACACCGAAAGTGCGACAAATGGTAAGCCTTGTGGACGATTTCGACTACATTGTGGCCGACAGTGAATTTGAAGCACTGGTACTGGAATGTTCACTCATTAAGCAATATACCCCGAAATACAACATTCTTTTGAAAGACGATAAAGGATATTCCTATATCCGCATCTCTCCCCCGCCGTTTTCCCGCATCAGCGGCGTGTTGCAAAAGGAGGACGACGGCGCGCGGTATATCGGGCCCTACGTCAGCTCCTACGCCGTGCGGCAAGCGGTGGACGAGGCGTGTAAAGTGTTTGGGCTTTCCACTTGCCGACTGCCGTTGGAATACGGAAAGAAGGCGCAACCCCGTCCCTGCTTAAACCACCACATCGGTCAATGCTGTGCGCCTTGCACGGGCAAGGTGAGCGAAGCGGCATACGCCGAACGGGTGGAGGGTGCGTTGCAGTTTTTGCAAAAGGGCAGTGCCGATACCCTGCACAGTTTGGAACAGGCGATGAGTGAAGCGGCTGAAAATCTGGAATTTGAAAAAGCCGCCAAACTTCGCGACCGCATTGCGGCGATCAAACGAATGAACGACCGCCAAAAAGTGGTGATGTCCCATATCAAAGAACAGGACGTTATCGCATTGGCGCAGGGGAACGGTGCCGCGTGTTTTGAGGTGTTTCGTTTCTCCGGCGGCAGTTTGTATGACCGCGAACACTTTCTGCTGGATGAAATCGAAGAGGCCTCTGCCGCCCGTTCGGAATTCCTGCGACGGTATTACACCATGCGTAAACCGCCTCAGCAGATCACACTGGACGGCGAATGTGAGGATACCGACCTGCTGACCGCGTGGTTGAGTGAAACCGCGGGGCGGCGCATTTCTTTAGCACTGCCGCAGATCGGCGAACAGGCAAAACTGGTCGAGATGTGCCGTCACAACGCGGCGGAACGCATTGCACAACACGTGGGTATGGCGGGACGAGATGCCGCCGCATTGGATGAACTGGCGCGCCTGTTGGGACTCCCCCACCCGCCCGCATATATCGAATGTTACGACATCTCCCACACTGCCGGACAGGATACCGTGGCGGGTATGGTCGTGTTTGAAAACGGGCGTCCGCTCAAATCGGCGTATCGGCGTTTTGCAATACAAAACGCCGCCGCAGGGGACGATTACGCGGCGATGAACGAAGTGTTGGAACGCCGCTTGAACGAATATCTTGCCCACAAGGACGAGGGGGTAGGTTTCGGCAAAAGACCGGATCTAATTCTTTTGGACGGTGGCAGCGGGCATCTCTCTGCGTGCCGTCCCACGGTGGAGCGATTCGGCTTGGATATTCCCGTATTCGGTTTAGTGAAGGACGATGCCCACCGCACGCGTGCCATCGCGGCAGACGGCGGCGAGATCGCCATCCGTTCCAAGCGCACCGCGTTCACCCTGCTCTCCTCTATCCAAGAGGAAGTACACCGCTTTGCCATTCGTTACCACCGCCAAAAACGCAAACAGACCGGTATCGGCACGGTGCTCACGCGGGTAGACGGCATCGGCGAGACACGCGCACGTGCGCTGTTGCGCCATTTCGGTTCACTGCGCGCCATACGTGCCGCTTCGGTGGAGGAATTAGCGGCTGTAAAGGGAATGAACATTACGTCTGCAGAGGCGTTGCACCTGTATTTGGAAAACGAATAAACGGAGGTACCGTGATGAAGTTGAACTACAAACGCACCACCCTCATCGGTCTTGCTTTTATGTCCATTCTGGCATTCTGGCAATTCTACGATCAAGTCATTCCGTTTCTGTTGGAAAACACCTTTGGTCTGTCCACCTTCGGTGCGAACGCCATCATGTCCATCGACAATATTTTAGCGCTGTTTATGTTGCCGTTGTTCGGCGCATTATCTGACCGCACACATACGCGGCTCGGTCGGCGCACACCGTATATTCTTTTCGGCACCATTACCGCCGTGGTCTTGATGGTAGTCATGGCGTTTTACGTGCAGGCAAAGAATTTCTGGGGTTTTACCGTCACGCTGATCGCACTGTTGGTGACGATGGCTGTGTACCGCACGCCCGCAGTGGCCTATATGCCCGACGTGACCGAAAAACCGCTTCGCAGCAAAGCCAACGCCATCATCAACCTTGTCGGGTATATCGGCGGCATTTTTGCCACGGTCATGATGATGTTCTTGTTGAAAAGCGAAAAAGGGGCGGACGGTGCCAGCGTATACAGCGCCGATCAATCCTTTATGCCCATCTTCTTCGTGATTGCCGCGTTTATGTTGATCACGGTGCTGATCATGGTGTTCACCGTTAACGAAAACCGCGTGGTCGCCGAAACGGCCGTGCACGATGATGAAGAAGAAACCACGCGTGCGGGCGGCAAACTTGCCCCGCCGGTACGCCGCAGTTTGTTGCTGATCTTGCTTTCGGTGTTTCTGTGGTACGCCGCGTACAACGCTGTTACCACCGCCTTTTCGCGCTATTGTCAAGCGGTGTTGGGGGCTGACCTCAGCGCTTCTTCCGGTTATCTGTTGGTTGCCACCGTTGCCGCCATCGCCGCCTTTGTGCCGCTTGGTTTTCTTTCGAGTGCCATCGGTCGCAAGAAAGCGGTTTTGCTCGGCGTGGCGTTGATGACAGTATGCTACGGCATCGCCTTCTTCATCAACCGCCCCACCCCCATCATCTACTTGCTGTTTGCTCTGGTCGGTATCGGTTGGGCTTCCATCAACGTCAACTCTTTCCCGATGGTGGTGGAAATGAGCAGCGGTTCGGACGTGGGAAAATACACGGGATTCTATTACACCTTTTCAATGGCGGCGCAGATCGCCACTCCCCTGCTTTCAGGCTTTTTGATCGACCGTCTGCCGTGGGGATACACCGTATTGTTCCCCTATGCCGTCGTCTTCTCGGCGTTGGCGTTCCTCACCATGTCACTGGTGAAACACGGCGACGTCAAACCCGCCGCCCGCGGATCCCTGCTTGAGAACTTTGATGTGGAGGATTGATCTATGCTGTGGTTTCTTGTCAGCCTTTTTCTGATTTTCGGCTTATTCCTCTTTTTGGTATTCCCCGCCGCACGGCGGCATCCGCACCGCACGGTGCTGAAAGGTCGCTTTATTGCCCATCGCGGGTTGCACGATGCGGCACGACCCGAAAACTCACTTCCTGCTTTTGAGGCGGCCATCGCAGCGGGATACACCATCGAATTGGACGTACATCTTACCGCCGACGGCGAGGTAGTGGTTTTCCACGACGATACCCTCACCCGTATGTGCGGCACCGACGGCGTGGTGGAAGAAACCACGTTGGGTGCGCTGAAATCCTTACGTCTGAAAAACAGTGACGAGCCGATCCCCACTTTTTCGGAATGTTTGGAGCGGATAAACGGACAAGTCCCGCTTTTGATCGAATTTAAGGTACATGGCGGCAACACCGTGCCGTTGTGTGAAACGGTTGACCGCATCTTGGCGGATTACAAGGGCGAATACATCATTCAATCCTTCTATCCGCCCGTTCTGCGTTGGTACCGCCAAAACCGCCCGCATATCTGCCGCGGGCAGTTGTCCGCCCCCTTTTTGAAGGAAAACTTCGTGCATATCTTGGCGGGTTGCCTTTTGTTTAACGTGATCGCCCGTCCCGATTTCGTGTCTTACGATCACATGGGTGCGGCACACCCTTGCCGCCGTTTGTGCACCTTGCTCGGCGCGTTGCCCGTTGGATGGACCTTCCATTCACAAAAAGAAATCGACGCTCATCGCGCCGATTTTGAGGGGTTTATTTTTGAAGGATTTACACCGCAATAATTAAGAACGTCTTGTCCGAAACCGGACAAGACGTTCTTTGTTTTATTCTCCGTGTTTATTGCGACGTTTGCCGCCCCAACGAACCACGGCAACGATCACACAAGTCAGTACCAGCGCACCAAGCATCACGCCCGCGATCGTCGCCACCATCATCCAATCCACCATAGGTTCAAGATCGGGCAACGGACTGGTCGGCACGGTCGCTTTGGGTTCAAACGTAGGTTCAAACGTCCAAACCAGCGATTCGTATGCCGGCACCGAACCCGTATAGGTAAACGCACAGAAAACAGTCATATGCAACTCACGGCTTTCGCCGGCAGGTACATCCGTCACCGTGATGGGTGCACGGTCGCCGTCCATCAAGCGGGTAAAGGGGCCGCGATACACCTCGCGGCCGTCCTGTTCGATGATCAGCGTCACCGCATCCAAATAAGCGAGCGCCTCTACATCGCCATACGGCAGCGAAACCGAAGCAAGTGAAAAATCCACCGTACAGTCAGCCGCGTTTTTCAGTGTGATCACACCGCCGCTGCGCGTCTGTCCCGTCACCACGTTCGGGGCTTCCCAGAAGGTCAGATCCCCTTCGGTCTGCTGAAATAAATAGCCTTCATTATCCTGCGAAAACACATACTCTGCCGTATCGTTCACCGCCAAGACGGTCATTCCACCGCACGCCCACACTACGCAGATCGTGAGCAGCGCACACAAAAAACGCTTCATCATTAACGGTCACCGTCCTTTCGCTTGCGATCGCGAATATTCAGCAATACGGTCAGTGCCACAAACACGGCCACAATACCGGCCAACAGATACACGCCCCACAGCGGCACGCCCCACAACGTCCCGCCGAGTGTTTGGCGTTCAACTTCGGTCGGCACGGTGGTAGGTGCGGTGGTCGTGGTGGTGGCGGTGGCGGAGGGTTCTGTCGGCAAGTATACCGTTTCTCCCGTATCACCGAGTCCCGCCAGTGCCTGTATTTCGGTCGCAGTCAACACCGTGCGATACAGCGCCACATTATCCAGCAAAGCGTTCAGCGTGGGATCACCCCACTCCCCTGTGCCGATGTCCACCGAATGGGCATTCAACTCATAAACCGAAGTCATCATACGGTCTTCCAACCACAGTATACCGTCGATATATACCTGCACGATTCGACCGTCGGAGGTTACCGCCACATGATGCCATTCTCCACGCGGCAACGCATAGGATATCGTTTCATTGGTGGGGTTGAACAGATCCATTACCGTACCGTTTTCCCCGCCGAATTGATATCGCAGATGCACACCGTTAACAAATCCGCTGTTGCGGTGCAATGTGTTGTTAAACATATACGGTGAAAAGGTAAGGTAATTTTCGTTCCCACGGGCCACGCTGAACAGGCGCTGACCGCTTTCACCGCCTTGCCAGTTTATCCACGCAGCAAACGTGAACGTCGTCACTTTCGCCGCCGTGTGATCCAACCGCAGGAAGGTGCCGTCACCCGCAAGGTGCAACGCTTTGCCTTCATAACCGTTTTCCACCCAAGTTAATTCATCCGCGGTGATCTGTTCTTCGCCGCGGTAATAGCGAATACCGTCGGTAGGTAACGCCTCCGGTTCGCTCACCACCGACAGGCGGTTTTGTGCGTCGTAATTGATCGCCGCACTCGGCAGTGCCATACAAGACAACAACGCGCACAACGCGGCAACAATAATCAACAAGCGTTTCATACCTTTTCTCCTTTTGGTTTTCCGTTAATACGTTTGGTGGCTTTACGGTTTAACCAACGCGGTGTCAAACGAGAGAGGAAACTCATCACGCACACGGTAATACCGCAATACCGCACCGCACGCCCTTTCATTGTCGCCTTATATCCGCGGTGCGCCACCGTTTCGGCACGCTCCACAGGCAATGCCGAAAACAGGTTGCCGCTTTTCAAATTCGCCGCCGCTTCAAAATTGCTTTCGGTCGGACCGGGGCACAACGCCGTTACCGTGATACCGTACTCCGCAAGTTCTTCGCTCATCGCTTCGGAAAAGGATAGTACGAACGCTTTGGTAGCGTAGTAAGTCGCCATATACGGGCCGGGTGCCACCGCCGCAAGGGAAGCCACGTTTAAAATACGGCCGCCGCCCTGTTCACGCATAGAGCGGGCAAAGCAATGGGTCAACTGCATCAACGCCGTAACGTTCAAGGTAACCATGTCCTCTTGACGTTGCCAATCGGCATCAATAAAAGACACAAAATCGCCGAATCCGGCATTGTTCACCAAGATATCCACCGTCCATCCACGGGACACGATACAATCATATACTTTTTGCGCGGCACCCGTCAGTGTCAGATCCTGCGGAAGTATCTCCACATCGATACCGTATTCGTTTTGCAAAGCCGCCTTACGTTCCAACAGACGCCTCTCACTGCGGGCGACCAGAATCAGTGAATGTCCGCCGGCGGCAAACTGCCGCGCCAGTTCCCATCCGATGCCGCCCGAAGCACCGGTTATCAACGTATAGTTTTTCATTGTTTTCACCTCAAAAAGCAACGCTGTATTTTAATCATAAATCCTTTTGCAGACGGTGTCAAGAAAAAAGCAACGGTTTTCATAAAATTTATATGTATAAAGGCCACACACGCCGTTTGTCGTGTGTGGCCTTTTATACGTATGTTTCTCTTAAAATGCGGGTTTGTATTCTTCCCCGTCGCGATACAGGTGAATATTCGCTTGCACTTCACCGTTTTTCGCGGGTTTCATCACGGCCGAAACTGCCAAATTGGCAAACCGTGCACTCACGCAACCGTTTTCGGCGGTGCTGACAACCGACGGGGTCGTCCCTTTGCTGTCCGCTTCGCAGAACGTGATCAACATCGCCTCATTCATATTGCCGAAATCGATCGTCGCACGCTCGCCGTGATACAGTACCGCCGCCACGCCGAGGCAGTTGCCGTTACGCGTAACTTCAAAATGAACGGGATAGTGGTCGAACGACACAAACGGGAAGCCGACCGTCACCGCAAACCCGCTCGCCTTATCGGTCACGATAAACGTACCGTCGGCCGATTCGGTCACACCGAGTTTTCCGATCTCCCCGTAGAACTCCCACTGCACGCGGAAATCCTTCGCCGAAATTTGTGCATTCTTCACCTTATCCAAATTGATATGGGTATCCCCGCCGTTGGTCATAAACCCGACCACCGACAGTACGCGTCCTTTATCCTGCACTGAACCTGCAACACCCGAACAGTAATCCCACCCGTCGTGTGTGCACTTCAGGCAAAACGCAAACGGGGCCTCCACCGTGCCGAAATAGCCGAGCACGTCGCGATGTTGATTCCACATATTTTCAATGTGCAGCGTACCGAGGGTATAGGTATCGTTCATATAGGTATACGCCATCTGATCGTGAGCAAAAGTTTGATCCAGTACCCGCTCACCGCAGTTTTCGGTGAAATACGGAATAAACTTATCGGGGCAACGCAGATTGCCGTCGTATCCGCAACCGTTCACCAACACATCGTAATCTTTCACTAGCCGCACCTTGTGTTCCAATGCACGCTCAATGGATACTCGAGTGGCATCCGCAAGCAGATATGCGTATGCGCGGTAGTGCGGGCCCGCCATCTGCCCCGTTGCTTTGTGATAATGCAACGCCACCGTTTCCCACGCCATATCGGCAAGTTCTTCCGCCATCCGCTTGTACTCGCTATTCTGAACATCGACGATAAAGTCACCCAAATCGTGCAACACAACGAAAGTGTAGGTCGGACTGTTGAATTCGCTGAAACTGCCGTTTTGCTTGTTGTACTCATACAGCCCCTGTAAACGTCGCTTACCGTATGCCAACACTTCGTCCCAACCGAACATCTCACCCGCCACGCAGGTGACGTAAGCACCCATAACGGAGATGTTGGTATAATGCGGATTGACGTTACGGTTGATAATGGCACAACAGGCGTGCCATATCGCATCTTTCATACGCGCTTTCAGATCGTCAGTCAGTGCGTGCGATGCCGTCAACAACATACGCAAAAGACTTTTCGCATTAAAATCCGCCCAGTTCCAATCGGGCATATCCATCTCTTCCGACCATTCTTCCAAGAAGTATGACCAAATACCGTAGGTGTTACGGGTAGGGTCGATATCCTGCAGCGGCAACACGCGATAGAGAATGTTGCGTGCACGGGCACGGTCGCCGTGTGCATCACGACGAAG
Organism: Oscillospiraceae bacterium; assembly: GCA_015065865.1. Classification (GTDB taxonomy): domain Bacteria; phylum Bacillota; class Clostridia; order Oscillospirales; family Acutalibacteraceae; genus SIG588. Next base: position 26,225 of record SVPM01000012.1, read on the forward strand.
CAGGTTATACGCATACTCCAAACTTTCCCGCACGGCGTGTACGGTGCATTCCGACAACTTGCTGTGATACCCGTTCGCACCGCGCCATACCCGCACCATACGTGCATCGGTATCGTACTGCTTGTCCCAATATTGCATATAGCGATCAAACAATTCTTTATCGATCGTGTTGTTAAACGTCAACATATTCGCGCACCTCCTTTTTTATGATACAATCATAGTCCGCTTTATATACCGTGTCAAGGAAACCCATACGGTTTCGGCAAGTTTTACATATATTACGACCCGTTTTACATATCAAAACAACACACGCCGTTTGACGTGTGTTGTTTTATCGTTTTATTCGGTACGCAATGCCACAACAGGATCTTTCTTCGCCGCACTGCGCGAAGGAATGATGCCTGCGATCAACGTCAGCACCACACTGATAACCACCAATATCACGGCAGCGACAGGCGGCAGCACCGCCCGCAGATTCGCAATACCGGTAAGACGATTCAAGATCAGATTGATGGGAATACACAAGAGGTAGGTCACGCCGACACCAAGCAGACCGGCCGCAAATCCTACGATCATCGTTTCGGCGTTGAACATACTCGACACGTCCCGCTTGGAAGCGCCGATCGCACGCAGAATACCGATCTCCTTGGTACGTTCCTGCACCGAGATCAACGTAATAACACCGATCATAATGGAGGATACGATGAGCGAGATCGCCACAAATGCGATCAACACGTAGGTGATGGCATTGATAATGGTGGTGATGGAAGACATCATCAAACCGATATAGTCGGTGTAACGGATCTTGTGCACCTCATCCACCGTCTTGTTGTAATCCGCGATCGCTTCTTCGATCACGTCCTTATTCTCAAACGAGGAGGCGTACAGGTTGATGGTACTGGGGGATTCAATATCCAAATATCCCATCGTCACCAGAATATCTTCATACGTGGTATCCGAAAAGACCATCAACTCATCGTAGTACACCGCGCACTGTTCGGTCGTGAGGGTAGGCAGTGTAAACTGTAACGCACCCAGCAACTCCGCCGCCGACATAGCACTCATCTGCTCGCGCACGTTTTCGGCATACTGTGCTTTGATTCTCTCGGCAACGGATTTCGCCACCAGTGCATTCAGTTCTTCATCCGACATCGCCTCAAGATAGGCGGCGATCTCGTCGGCACCGACACCCGTTTGCTCGGAAAGTCCCTCTTTCAGCATATTTTCCAGCACCTCGCGGGTCATACCGCCCATGGTGGCATCCAGTTGCTGCTGCACGAACTCAGCAGACGGAATCGACTGCATTGCTACATAAAGGGCGGCTTTTTCCGCATCGGTCATATCGGCAACGTAGGCGCGGAAATCGCTTTCCTTCTGCTCGTTCGTCAAGTTACCCGTGTTGGATTTAAAGGGCAAGCCGGTCAACACGTCTTTATGCGGCGAATCCAGTTGAGCCGCGATCACATCCGAACCGGCTGCTTTTTCGATCAAATATTCGGTCAGCAGATGGGTGTACGCAATGCTGCCGTGCAGCATTGCCGTGTCGCTGTCCTTTTTCGGGCGGACGATACCCGTCACTTTCAGCGACATCGCCGTATCGTAAAGATACCGCAGACCCGCCTCAGTCTCACGCAGGTCGGTATAGCGCCCTTGCGTTTCATCCCACACGTAACAGTCGGCGGGCAGGATCGTCTTGTAACTTCTGTCGACGATCTCTTCAAACGTCCAGCGGTTTTCCTTGTTCTCCAACGTGGTGCCGTCCAGACTTGCGTTGATAAGTTGCGCCATATCCTCTTCAGGAAGCAGACCCAACGCATACAATGTCACGTCGTCCAGTTCGTTGTTCTTATCCACCACCAACACGATCTCATCGTGGGCGGCAGGCCAACGGCTGTTCTCATATACGTGCTCATATTGTTCAAACAGCAGGTCGTTTACCACCGCACCGTTTTCGCCCGGCAACAATTCCTGCCACAGACCCGAGGACATACTATTCATCGACATCATCGGCGAGGCGGCACCCAGCGTGGACATCGCAGACATATCCACCCCCATATAGGTGATGAGCAGTTCGGTCAGGATCTCTTCGGTATCCGCCCGCAAAATTTCACCGTCCACATTCTCGGTGTAAATAAGCATATCCAGATTGTAACCGTATTGCACGCCGTTCACCGCGCTGTATAGCGGTGATTCGGTGTTTTCCAGTTCCTTTTTCAGAAATTGGCGGAAGGATTTTAGGTCGTTTTCGGTTTCTTCCAACGAGTTCATCGCATTGACCATATCATACAGTGCAGACTTTTTATACACCGCATCGTCGGGATGCGACACTTCATCGCTTTGGATGTTCATAAACGCTTCCATCAGTGTGGTGAGTTCCACCGTAGTGGCTTCCAATGTCAGCGGATAAGCGGACAACGTGCTCTCCTGCACCGTGTTGATATAGGTGCTGGTTCCTTGCGAAACCGACAAGATCAGCGCAATGCCGATAATACCGATCGACCCTGCAAACGCCGTCAGCGTGGTACGCCCTTTTTTCGTAAACAGGTTTTTAAGCGACAACATAAAGGAGGTGCCGAACGACATGGTCGGCTTTTTCTCTTTCTTTTTCGGTGCGGGTGCCGCAGCATAACGCTCCTCGGCCGCCGCAACCTCCTCCTCCGAAAGCGGGCAGGAATCATCGGTGATCACACCGTCCAGCATACGAATGATACGGGAAGAATACTGTTCCGCCAAATCGGGGTTGTGTGTCACCATCACGATCAAGCGATCGTGAGAGATGGCCTTCAATATCTCCATCACCTGCACGCTGGTTTCGGTATCCAGTGCACCCGTAGGTTCATCTGCCAAGATAATATCGGGATCGTTCACCAAAGCACGCGCGATCGCCACACGCTGCATCTGACCGCCCGACATCTCACTCGGTCGTTTTTTGAGTTGATCACCGAGTCCCACGTCTTCCAGTGCTTTTTTGGCACGAGCACGGCGTTCCGCCTTGGAAACGCCCGAAAGCGTCAGCGCCAACTCCACGTTTTGGAGCACCGTTTGGTGCGGGATCAGATTATAACTTTGAAACACAAAGCCGACCGAATGGTTGCGATAGGCATCCCAGTCACGGTCTTTGAACTCTTTGGTCGAACGTCCGTTGATGATAAGATCCCCTTCGGTATATCCGTCCAGACCGCCGATAATGTTGAGCATCGTGGTCTTTCCGCAGCCCGACGGGCCGAGTATCGACACAAATTCCGCACGGCGGAATCGCAGATCGATGCCCTTCAACGCCTCAACCTTTCCGTTGCCTGCAGGATACTCCTTTTTGATATGGCAAAGTTGCAACATACACATTCCCCCATTTTCTGTTTACTATTGTAGCATACCACATTTTTCCGTGAGTTACACGTGTGTGGCGATTCTATGAATATTTTGTGAACGCGCCCCTTTACACCGCCTATTAAGGTGTGGTATACTGCAGGCGAGGTGATGGTTATGACGTTTGAAGAACGCGCTAAAGCGTTGGTTGCCCAAATGACGTTGGCGGAAAAGTTATCACAAATGAAATACGATGCTCCGGCCATTGAACGGTTGGGCATTCCCGCATACAACTGGTGGAACGAATGCTTGCACGGAGTAGCGCGGGCAGGCACTGCCACCGTGTTTCCGCAAGCGATCGGTATGGCGGCTTCGTTTGATGAGGACTTAATGTTTGATGTTGCAACCGCCGTTTCGGATGAAGCGCGTGCCAAATACAATCAGTACAAAACTTTCGGCTACACCGACATTTATCAAGGACTCACTTTTTGGTCCCCCAACATTAATATTTTCCGCGACCCGCGTTGGGGACGCGGACACGAAACCTACGGAGAAGACCCTTTTCTCACCGCAAAAATGGGAACCGCCTTCATTCGCGGTTTGCAAGGCAACGGAAAACACCGCAAAGTGGATGCAACCATCAAGCACTTTGCGGCACACAGCGGGCCGGAATTGGGACGGCACGGGTTTAATTCCGTTGTAAGTCAGAAAGACTTATACGAAACCTATTTGTGGGCGTTCCGCTATTGCATTGAACACGCCGACCCATCGGCGGTGATGGGGGCTTACAACCGCGTAAACGGCGAACCGTGCTGTGCCTCCCCCACCCTGCTCGGCGACATTTTATACGGCGAATTCGGTTTTAAAGGGTACGTAGTATCGGATTGCGGCGCCATTTGCGATATCAACAACCATCACAAAGTGACCGCCAACGAAGCGGAAAGCGCGGCACTGGCGGTCAACAACGGTTGTCAACTCAACTGCGGCACCGCTTATAAATGGCTGAAAACCGCCGTGGCCATGGGGTTGTTGGACGAAGATACCGTCACTGCGGCGGTCGAGCGGCTGTTTACGGCACGATTCCGACTCGGTATGTTCGATACCGACTGTGAATACGATACCATTCCGTATGACGTGGTGGAATGCGACGCACACCGTGCACTGAATCGACGTATGGCCGAAGAGAGTATGGTACTTTTGAAAAACGACGGTATTCTGCCGTTGAAAAACGTCAACACACTGGCGGTCATCGGCCCGAACGCCGATGCCACCAACGTGTTACTCGGCAACTATCACGGGACTCCTTCACGTTACACCACCTTACTGTGCGGTATACAGAACGGATCCGACGCCCGTGTGGTGTATGCACTCGGATGCGACGTTTGGGAAAATCACGGAGACGGAAAGATACTCAACGAAGCAATCATTGCCGCCCGTGAGGCGGACGCAGTAATTCTGTGCCTCGGCTTGAATCCGCAGATCGAAGGTGAAGAAGGCGATGCCTACAACGGCGATATGGGCGGTGACCGCGCAACACTGGACCTGCCGCACCCGCAACGCGAACTGTTGCAAGCGGTAGTTGCTGTCGGCAAGCCCGTGGTACTGGTCAACGTCAGCGGCAGCTGTGTGGATCTTTCATACGCCAAGGAACACTGTGCCGCCATTATTCAGTGCTTCTATCCCGGTGCCGAGGGGGGCGATGCGTTGGCTGACATTCTGTTCGGCAAGACCTCCCCTTCGGGGCGACTTCCCGTAACCTTTTACCGTTCGGTGGACGACCTGCCGCCGTTTGAGGATTACTCAATGGAAAACCGCACCTACAAGTTCTTCAAAGGCGAACCCGTCTTCCCTTTCGGTCACGGGCTTACTTATTCGGACATTCACGAAAATTGGACGGACGAGCGCACCGTTACGCTGGAAAACCGCGGTGAGTACGACGTGAATTACGCCGTGTTGCGGTTTGAGTATATCCCGCACAAAAACCTGTGTGGGTTCAAAAAAGTACTCTTAAAAGCGGGCGAAACCCAAACGGTACGGTTTGAATAACGAAAGTGGCTGTCGCGTTAAAGGCGAAATTGCACAATGAAAGAATCAAAACCTGCCTCCCCTGTGTAAGGGGAAGTGGATTTTGCCGAAGGCAAAAGACGGAGGGGCTGTAAAGACGGCATATCTATTCCTCAAATCCCCTCAGTCGGCTCTGCCGACAGCTCCCCTTGTATCTTCAAGGGAAGCCAAGACGTTCTTCCATTGTGTAAAATGCCTTTAACGCGACAGCCCGTTTTGTATACTCTTCCGAGAAAATGTCGCGCACCGCGTCGAGATAGCCGTAGCCGTACAGATTCTCATCCCTTCACGGTGAACAATTCATCGGCCGCCTTGCGCTTTTTAGTACGCAGGGGATCTTCTGCTTTCGCGTAACCGAGCGTGATGACCAACCGCACGGGATGCGAAAGCCCACAGATCGTGCGGATCTTTTGGTCGTCCAACCAACCCAAAATACAAGTGGACAGCCCTTGCTCGGTCGCCGCCGCCGTGATATACGCCGTGACGATGCCAATGTCAATCGAACGATAATCGTTGTTCTTCACACGGGAACCGACCGCCGCCGATTTGACATACGCTTCCTCCGAAACGACCAGCATCACGGGGGCATCCGCGGCAAACTTGTTCATTCCCATCCCCATCGTGGCGCGCGCCACCGCGCGGGCAGATTCCCCATGACAGACCGTAATGTGATACGGCTGACCGTTACATGCCGAAGGGGCAAAACGTGCCGCCTCCAAGATCGCATCCAGTTTTTCCGCTTCCACCGCACGCGCGGCATCGTAACTGCGGCAGGATTGACGCTTATATATCAACTCTTGAAAATTCATTTCAGATCCCCCTCAAGAACGCGGCGATCTTCGCCGCCAAGATTTCGTGGCCCGCATCGTTCGGGTGCAGACCGTCGGGTATATACCGCTCTTTAATGATCGGCACTTCGGGTTGCATACCGCTGTTTTTGTAAAGATCCAACACGGGGAGCGAGTAATACTCCGCTACCTCACGAATGATATCTACATACGCCTTAAGCGGCGCCGCATCCTGCAGCTTACCGCCGTCCCCGCGCAAAGAAAGTTCGTTACAGCGATGTAAAGGAGTTACGATCACGATGGGTTTATCGGGATATTTTGTGATAAGTTTGTTATACAGTGTGTGAAGTGCACCGTAAAAGGTAAGCCGGTCGCGGTCGCTCATAACCCCGAGCGGAGCGTCGCCGTGGCCGTAATCGTTCGTACCGCCGAACACCACCACCGCATCGGCATCCGTTTCCATCTCTGCCACACGGGTGATGAAATCGCGATCCCAACGCGGCTCGATCGACGGGGTATGCTGTTTGGCAATACGCGTGCCGCCGATGCCGTAGTTGCGGGAGATCACGCCGTATTTCGCCGCCAGCAGAGCGGTGAATTTTTTGTCGGGTGCCGAGGTGCCGTGTCCCTCGGTGATACTGTCACCTAAAAAATTGATCGTTTTACCCTGCAGTTCCATTGTTATCCTTCTCCTTTTTGAATATGACCAATTTACTGAAAATGTAATTGAGCACCAAGACTACCACCTGTAAGAATACCTTACACACGTCGTGTCCCTCCACCGTAATAAACGGCAACGTGAACGACCACGCACCGAACCCCAGCAGATCCACGGTCAAGAGCAATCCCGCTTCTTCAACAAAGAACGAGAACACCCGCGCCCCGAAGAATGTGGGCAATTCCCGCCGCAGCACGGCAGGTTCCCAACTTTTGCTTTCGAACACCCACAGTTTATTGGTGAAAAACGCGGTCAAGACCGCCGCCACCCACGCGACCACATTCCAAACAAGATACAGTTTTGAGCCAAATAACAGGCAACAGAGTTTAAATACCACCAGATTCACAAAGGTGGTGACCGCACCAAAAAAGATATACAGTATCGTTTCCTTATATTTTAAAAACAACCGTTTCATAGTATACCTCCTGCCGATATTCCCAAGATACCACAAAACGAAAACCCTTGTCAACAGTATGTGCAAAAATAAAACGAGGGGTTTCCCCCTCGTTAGACTTAAAAAAGACACGTTATTACATAACTGACAAAGCACAACGCCATACCGAGAACCGTGGGCAGTAACACCGCCAACGCGGTCCATTTCACACTGTGTGTTTCCTTCCACACGGTTAGACACGTGGTGGAACACGGCCAGTGAAACAAGGTGAACAGCAACACGCACCACACGGTAAGCGGTGTCCACCCGTTTTGAAACAGAATGTTACTCATTACCGCGGTACTCGTTTCGGTCAGCGTGCCGCCTGCGGTATAGATCATAAGCAAGATCGGCATTACGATCTCATTGGCGGGAAACCCCAGTATAAACGCAAGCAAAATCGCACCGTCCATACCTAGCACACGTCCAAGCGGGTGCAAAAAGTCGGCACACAGTCGTATCAACGGCACGCCGCCGGCCGTCACGTTGGCAAGCAACCAGATCACCACACCGGCGGGGGCCGCCACCGCCGCCGCCCGTCCGAGCACGAACACCGTGCGATCCAATACCGAACGCAACAACACCTGTCCGATACGGGGGGTACGGTAGGGCGGTAGTTCCAACACGAAGGATGACGGCATTCCGCGCAGCCATGTGTGGGATAAAAAACGCGAAATAAGTAACGTCATCATAACCCCCAACAACACAGCAAATACCAACATCGCCGCCGACCGTAACGAAGAAGTCGGATATCCCGTAAACAACAACGGTACCAACGCGATCAACAGCGGGAATCGTCCGTTACAAGGTACCATGCTGTTTGTTACGGTTGCGATCACCCGTTCGCGAGGGGAATCCATAATACGGCATCCCGTGACCCCCACTGCGTTACAGCCGAGCCCCATACACATGGTAAGTCCCTGCTTACCGCACGTGCAGGCGCGCTGAAATCCGCGATCCAGTGTAAACGCCACACGCGGTAAATATCCAACGTCCTCCAGCAAAGTAAACAGCGGGAAGAAGATCGCCATCGGCGGAAGCATCACCGCCACCACCCACGAAAGCACACCGTATGCACCATCCACCAACACGCCCTGCAACCACCACGGAGCACCGCACAACACGCACAGCGCCTCCAGTCCCGCGCGCCCCCAACCAAACAGTCGTGCAAGCCATTCCGACAGTCCGTTCGCGCCGTACACCGTAAGCCACAAGATACCGCACAGCATACACAGCATAATGGGGATCCCCGTGAAACGCCCCGTAAGAATACGGTCTATCCGCCGATCCCGCTTTGCACAGTCCGCCTCGCGGTACTGCACCGCGGTTTCGCATACCGCCTCGGCGTGCAATACCGTACACGCCGCCATCGCCTGTCCCAACCGCTCACGCGAAAGTCCCGCCGCCTCTGCCGCCTCGTATGCCGCCGCCAGTTCCTCCGGCGGTATTCCGAGCGACAAAGCATCCGCAGGATTTTCAAGCGCCCGCCGTGCCACCCGTTCCTCCGCCGCAATACACGCGGTCGCCGCCGTAATGGGTGCGGTATACCGCACCCCGCACGGCACGGGCGGTACGGCAAGCACCTTCTCTACCGCCGAAAGCAACGCATCAAACCCCTGTTTATTTCGTGCGCTGGTGGTAACTACGGGCACCCCCAGATCCTCTTCCAACTGACACGTATCCACCGCGATCCCCTTGGCGGTCGCTTCATCGATCAAATTGATACACACCACCGTGCGCGGATGGATCTCCATCACCTGCAGTGCCAAGATCAAACTGCGGGACAAGCAGGTGGCGTCACACACCGCAATGACGGCATCGGGCGTATGTTCACACAGATACGTTCGCGTTACCGCCTCTTCTTCCGACCGTGCGGCAAGTGAATATGTCCCCGGCAGATCTACCATACGCCAACACACTCTTCCGCGCCGACAAACGCCCTCGGCCGCACTCACCGTTTTGCCCGTCCAGTTACCCGTGTGTTGGCGCATTCCCGTCAATGCGTTAAACACCGTGCTTTTTCCCACGTTCGGATTCCCCACCAGCGCTACCGTGGCTGTTGGCTGCTTTTTGGGTGCGTGTTTCATTGTGCCACCGCCTCTCGGCAGAGAATGACCGCCGCCGCATCGCGCCGCCGCAGTGCTAACACCGCACCGCGCACGGCATAGGCGGTGGGATCACCCGACGAACTGCGAAACAAGCACTGTACCGCCGTCCCCTCCACCAGTCCCATGTCCCACAAACGGCGCCGCATATCTTCATCCGTGTCCAACGAGCAAACGACGCCCGACTCTCCCACCGCCAACGCCGCCAGTGTACACGTATCTCTGTTCATAGGTTTTCGCTCCTTTACATAGGAATACTTGGGGTTATGCCAGTGTATGTCGCAGAAGGCTCTCCTGTTACGCAGGAAAAAATATGCTGAAATTTTTATTTTTTCTTTGCGTTTTGGAAAGATATGTGATATACTAAAATAAATATGCTGACAAAGGAGGGGCTGCTGTGAAACGTATCCATGTAGACGGTTTGAATGTTGCCTATTTTGACCGTGGTGAAGGTCCCGTCGTCCTGCTGTTGCACGGATGGGGCGCCCCCGCACAAACGTACCGTTTGATCATCGACCACCTCTCCTCTTACTGCCGCGTGATCGCCCCCGATCTCCCCGGTTTCGGGGATTCACAAGAACCGTCGGCACCGTGGACTTCGGCACGCTATGCAGAGTTTGTGAAAGTGTTTGCCGCGGCACTGGATATACAAGAAGCCGTGTTGATCGGCCACTCCAACGGCGGGCGTATTGCGTTGCACCTGTTGGGCGAGGGATGCAATTTTGTCGTAAAGAAAGCCATTCTGATGGATGCCGCCGGCTTAAAGCCTCATCGCGGATTTTCATATTACTACAAAGTGTACACCTATAAAGCGGCGCGGCTGTTCTTTTCTCTGCCGCTCATCCGTTCGCTTTTCCCCCACGCGGTGGAAAAGGCGCGGCAAAAACGCGGCTCAGCGGATTACCGCAACGCCTCCCCCGTTATGCGGCAAAGTATGGTGCTCGCGGTAAACCAAGACCTTTCCCACCTGCTCCCATCTGTAAAGGCATCCACCTTGCTGATATGGGGCGAAAACGATACCGCCACCCCGCTTTGCGACGGACAGAAGATGGAACGCCTGATTCCCGATGCGGGTCTGGTCACACTGGCAGGTGCAGGTCACTTCGCATTTGCGGAGCAATGGGCCCAATGCCGCCGCGTACTGGACTCTTTTCTTAAACCTACCCCCTAAACCTTTCTGTTAGGAGTTGATCGTTCATGTTACCGCTGATTACCAAACTGTTGCTCCTTGCATCAACGGCAGTTTGCTACGGTGTACAGGCAATTTACTTTACACACATGTTGCAATTAAACTCCTACCGTGATGAGCGATACATGCGTTGGTGTAACGAAAACACCGACCGTTTGGTTTCGGTCAAGCGTTTGTTGCCTTTGTTGGCGGCGGTATTGGCGTTTATCTCCTTGCCGGATGTGTTGCGTAACGGCATTGCCACCGTTCTGTTTTTACTCGCCGCCCTGCTGAACCGCCCGCAAAAAGCGAAGAAACCGTTGGTTGTCACCGCCCGTGTAAAACGCCTGTTTGCGGTGGAGGGTATACTGTTGACGGCGGCACTAGCGGGCGCGTGGTTCTTCTCGCCGTGGCGCGCCTTATTGCTGCTCGGCTTGTTCGGCAGTGTGGTGTGGTTTTGGGTACGGTTGGCGGCGTGGATCGCCTCTCCGCTCGAAAAAGCGATCGCCGCACGATTCGTGCAGGATGCACGCCGCCGTATGCAAGAGCGCCCCGACCTTACGGTTATCGGTATCACGGGCAGTTACGGTAAGACCAGCACCAAGAACTTTTTACAGGCGTTACTTTCGGTGAAGTATAACGTACTGATCACCCCCGAAAACTTCAACACCACCTTGGGGGTGGTACGCACCATTCGTGAACATCTGCGTCCCTCGCATCAGATCTTCGTTTGTGAAATGGGCGCAAAAAACGTCGGCGATATCAAAGAGATCTGCGATCTGGTACATCCCAAGCACGGAATGATCACCTCCATCGGCGAACAGCATTTGGAAACCTTCGGCAGTTTGGAAAACATCATTTCCACAAAATTTGAGTTGGCGGATGCATTGCCTCAAGACGGTATGCTGTTTTTGAACACCGATAACGCTTACATCCGCGAACAAGATCGGCAGGCTGTCGGTTACGGTCTGGAACACGGAGATTACACCGTTCACAACATATACACCGATCAAAACGGCACCCATTTCACCGTCGCGAATGCGGCTGAGGAGGTGGAATTCACCACCCGTCTGCTGGGTGCACACAACATTCAAAATTTGGTCGGTTGTATTGCGGTGGCACATTGTATGGGGATTGAGTTGAAAGATATGGCCTATCCCATCCGTTTGCTGAAACCGGTCCCCCACCGTTTGCAGTTGTTGCCCAACGGTTTTATTGACGATGCGTATAATTCCAATCCGGCGGGTTTCCGTTCGGCTTTGGACACTCTTTCGGGCTTTGACGGTCAGCGTGTGCTGATCACCCCCGGCATGGTAGAACTCGGTGAACGGCAGGAAGCACTTAACCGTGAGCTTGGTGAATACGCCGCCACCCGTTGTGACTATGCCATACTGGTGGGCGAAAAACAGGCGCCGCCGCTGAAAGCCGGCTTGCTGAACGGCGGCTTCGATGAATCGCACCTGTTCGTTGCGCCCACCTTGAACGATGCCTTGGCCATCCTTGCCGCATTGCCGCAGGAGGGGCGGCGTACCGTTCTGCTTGAAAACGATCTGCCCGATAATTTCTAATATGTCCTTATAAGGAGTTGTGTCAGTTATGAAAACCAAAGTTGCCGTGCTGTTTGGCGGAAAAAGTGTGGAGCACGAGGTGTCCATCATTTCGGCTTTGCAAGCGTATCACGCACTCGACCGCGAGAAATACGACCCCATCGCCGTATATCTTTCAAAAGATAACGACTGGTATATCGGCGAAGGTATCGACAAGATCGAATCCTATAAGAATATGAAGGCGTGTCTTGCCGCCGCTACACGGGTAATGCCGATCGCTGCTCCCGAGGGGGTGGCATTGCAACGTGTGCCGCAAAAAAAGTTCGGTAATAACACGGTGGCAACCTTTGAAGTCGCACTCCCCGTGGTACACGGCACCAACGTAGAGGACGGCACGCTGATGGGAATGCTCGAGATGCTCGGTGTTCCCTACGCCGCTTGTGACGTAACTTCCTCGGCGCTGGGTATGGATAAATTTGCTATGAAAGCCGTTTTGAAGATGGCGGGGCTTCCGGTGTTGGATGCGGTCACCTTCCGCGGCCGTGCTTGGGCCGCAGACAGCAACGCGGTACTTTCCGAGATCGAAGCACGCTTTACTTATCCCGTGATCGTGAAGCCGGTCAACCTTGGCTCTTCGGTGGGAATTTCGCTGGCGCACGACCGCAACTCGCTGCAGAGCGCAATGGATACCGCCTGCACGTTTGCCGACCGCGTACTGGTGGAATCCGCCGTGCAAAACCTGCGCGAGATCAACTGTGCCGTGCTGGGCGATGCAGACGATGCGATTCCCTCGGTGTGTGAACGCCCCGTCAGCGCCGGTGAGATCTTGGATTTTGAGCAAAAGTATCTGCAAGGCGGCAAATCCGCCGAAGGAATGAGGGCACTCAAACGTGTCTGCCCTGCCGACATCCCCGATGAACTGGCCGCCCGTGTACAGGATCTGGCGGTAAAGACCTTCAAAGCACTCGGTTGTTGCGGCGTGTCGCGCATTGATTTTTTGAACAATACCGAAACCGATGAGTTGTATGTCAATGAGATCAACACCATTCCGGGATCGTTGGCATTTTACCTCTGGGAAGCTTCCGGCCTTGCCTTTCCCGCTTTGCTCGACCGTATGATCGACTTGGCATTTAAGCGGAAACGTGACCGCAAGGCGCTGAACTTCAGCTTCGAGAGCAATATTTTGGACGGCTTCGGCGGTGCAAAAGGCGCCAAAGGCAAAGCGTGATCTTGTCATCCGTTTGTAAAGGCGATAACCTTGTCGGTTATCGCCTTTTTCTCTTTTGTCAGCATACTGTGCAAAGAAAGCGGTGTTTTTTGGTGATTATGTAGAATTCGCCTCAAATTCGCTTTTGTACACAATATCTTGTGTTTTGGTGTTGACACCACAAACAAAATATGCTAAAATTAGCAAGCATCGATAAAAGGAGATTCAGCGCCCATGAACATTCAAGGATTTCA
>SVPM01000013.1 GCA_015065865.1 Oscillospiraceae bacterium
CCGTTGGATCTTCCGCACACCCGCGGCGGGCGTTCGAGGGGACGTTCGCCTTGCGGCGAACGTCCGTAGACTGTCAAAAAAGTTCGGCTTACGCCGAACTTTTTGCCGTCTGCCGCCTGCGGGCGGGCTTATCCGCGGGCTAACCGCCCGCTCGACGCGCAGGGGAACCCTGACGGTTCCCCCGCACACACCCCTTCCCTCCGTTTTCTTAGTTCGCGGAGAGGTTTTTTGACAAGCTCAGGACGTTCGCCTTGCGGCGAACGTCCGTTCAACGTTTTTCTTGCCGCTTTTGCGCGGCCGGCATTTTGCTATCGCAAAACCGATGAGGAATCAGCGGGAGGGCACGGAGACCCTCCCCTACTCCTTCATCGGTTTTGTTCGTATTTTCGCGGCGGAAAGATTTCAAAAAAAAGCTACCGTCACAGCGCCGCTTCGATGGCGGCGGACAGTTCATCAAACGGGCGCACGCCGATGAATTCCTTCACCACGTCACCGTTCTTGAACAGCAAGAGGGCAGGAATGCTTTGAATACCGTACTTCACTGCCAGTTCCTGTTCGTCATCCACGTTGATCTTCGCCACCGTCAAACGGCCGTCAAACGCATCGGCCACTTTGTCCAGCACGGGTGCCATCATTTTGCAAGGCATACACCAATCGGCGTAAAAATCCACCAACAGAGCACCGCCTTTTTCCAAGTTTACCGCCATATCGGCAGCTGTCCATACCGTTGCCATAGTTCATTTCTCCTTTCAATTTACCGATCCGTTTTCAGAGATCGGCGGCGTTACTCGGAACATTAACTGACCGCTGATAACCGCCGCCAGATACACTGCCGTCGCTATCGCCGCCGCGATGACCGCCACCGTGCGCTGTTTGTGTGAGAAACGGGCGGTACACGCCAGTATCCATCCGCGCACCAGAAACGGCAACGGGATGGCACTTACTGCGCCGATATTCAAATTCAGAGCCGCACCGGCGGCCATATCAAAATTTTCCTCGGTGATACCGCCGAAACGCAGGATCACCGCCACCGAAAACGCCAACAGTGCCGCGCCCGTAAGAATGAAAAACCAACTGTCGGCACGGTGCGTTTTACGGCGGCGGGTATACGCCCAAAAGGAATACACGCCCACACCCAACACACTGCACGCGGTGAGAAACAGCAAAATATCCGATCGCCAATAGGCTGTCACAAAATCTGCCGCATTATGCAACGGCGAAACCGTCCATACGGCAAACACCGTGAAACACACCGCCAGCACCGCATACGTCACTGCTTTAGTACATTTTGTAATTCTCACGAGTCTTCCTCCTGCGGGAGCGACAGACGTTCCACCGTGATACCGTCCAGCAGGCTGAACGCCAGATCACGGGTGGCAAGTGCCGTGCCGTCCTGCATCACGCAGGCACTGCCGCAAGCGGATGCCAAGCGCACACACTCTTCCACACCGTATTCCTTGACCGTACCGATCAAGAAGCCGGCCAGTGCACTGTCCCCTGCACCGACGGTGGATTTCGCCTCCACTTCGGGGCTGTCGGCTTTCACCGCTATGCGGTCGTTCACGCACATAATGCCCTCTGCCCCGCGAGAGACCAGCACGTTTTCCACCCCTGCGCGCTGCAGTTGGCAGGCGGCGCGCAACACCGCTTCGTCCGAATTGTCCGCCACCGGCAAAATGCGGCGCAATTCGTGGATATTCGGTTTGATCAACCACGGCGAGATGCGGCGATAATCCTCCAACGTGAACAGATCGCTGTCGATCACCACACGGGCTCCCGCCTGTTTTACCGCCATGATCAGCTCCGCGTAATCACTCACCGCCACGTTCTCGGGCAACGAGCCGCCGAACATCACGATATCCCCCTCACTCATACGGCTTTGGATCAGTGCCATCAGTGCCCCGATCATCACCACCGACAAAAACGGGCCTTTGCGATTGATCTTTATGGTGCAGTCGGCGTGACGCAGCGTTAAGTTTTCGCGTACCGCACCTTGTACTTTCAGCAGTTCGTAATGAATGCTTTCTTCCTCCAGATACTCCGCAAATTCATCGCTGTTATCCTCGCCGACCACCGACAGGCACAAGTTAGGCATACCAAAACTCTGCACCACACGGGAAACGTTGATACCCTTACCGCCCGCCTCACGCGTTTCCTCTAACACGCGGTTGGTGGCATCGTAGTCCAAACCGTCGGTCCACAAAGTAACGTCAATAGACGGATTCAGCGTGACGCTGATAATATTACGCATTTTTTCCACCTCACACACGGTGCCATTTGGCACCCTCTTTGGTATCCTCGATCACAATGCCGCGCTCGCTCAGCAGGTCGCGAATGCGGTCGGATTCCGCCCAATCCTTTGCCGCACGTGCCGCGGTGCGCTGTGCCACCAAAGCATCGATCTCGGCATCTTCGGGCGAGGTTTGTGCCGTTGCATCCGTTTCGGTCAACCCGAGTGAAAGCACCTCGTCAAATTCCGCAAGCAACGCCAACTTGGTCGTCGCGTTCAGCGAAGATTTCAGCACGTCGTACACCGTGGTAACCGCAAGCGAGGTGTTCAGATCGTTATCCATCGCTTCACGGAAGGCGGCACGGTAGGTTTCGGCGCCCTCCTCTACCTCTTCACCCGCTTGCGGGGTAAGGTTGGCGACCTTTCTTTTCAACTGAGCATACGCTTTGGCGGCGTTGTCCATACCCTCCCACGAGAAGGTGAGCGACTTGCGATAGTGCGACTGCAAGCAGAAGAAACGATAGGCCAACGGGTCGTATCCTTTCTCCTCAAGCAACGAGACCGTCAGGAATTCGCCCTTGGATTTACTCATTTTACCGCCCGTCGTGTTCAGGTGCAACACGTGGAACCAGTGGCGGCACCACCCGTGGCCGAGATACGCTTCACTCTGCGCGATCTCGTTGGTGTGGTGCGGGAAGATGTTGTCCACACCGCCGCAGTGCAGGTCGAGATATTCGCCCAAATATTTAATGGCAATACCCGAACATTCAATATGCCAGCCGGGGTAACCGATGCCCCACGGACTGTCCCACTTCAGTTCTTGGTCGTCAAACTTCGATTTGGTGAACCACAACACGAAGTCCGCCTTATTACGCTTGTTATTGTCCTCCTCCACGCCTTCGCGCACGCCGACCGCCAGATCTTCGCTGTCGTGCTTGTTAAAGACGTAATACTCGTTCGGACAGGACGTGTCAAAATAGATGTTGCCGCCCGCTTCGTATGCGACCCCTTTTTCAAGCAGGGTTTCTACCAGATGAATAAACTCCGCAATACAGCCCGTTGCAGGTTGCACCACGTCGGGACGGCGGATGTGCAGTTTTTCGCAATCCCCAAAGAACGCGTCGGTGTAAAACTGGGCGATCTCCATCACCGTTTTCTTTTCACGGCGGGCACCTTTCAGCATTTTATCCTCGCCCGTATCCGCATCGCTGGAAAGATGTCCCACATCGGTGATGTTCATCACGCGGCGCACATCGTATCCGCTGTAACGCAGATACTTTTCCAGCACGTCTTCCATCATATAGGTACGCAGGTTGCCGATATGCGCGTAGTGATATACGGTGGGGCCGCAGGTATACATTTTCACGCGCCCTTCTTCGTGCGGGATAAAATCTTCTTTTTCACGAGTCAGTGTATTATATAGTTTCATAGGTTATTCCTCATCTTCCTTAATTTTCTTTTCAATACGGTCCAGTCGGCCGTCGATACGGCACAGCGCTTGTGACACGGGATCGGGAATGTGGATCTGATCCAGATCCGGCACCTTCAGCCCATCGCGGCGTGCAATGCGGGCAGGCACGCCCACTGCCGTGCAGTTGTCGGGAATGTCCATCAGCACCACCGCACCCGCGGCGATACGCACGTTATTACCGATGCGAATGGGGCCGAGCACTTTAGCACCCGCTCCGACCATCACGTTGTTACCGAGGGTAGGGTGACGTTTGCCGCGGTCCTTACCCGTGCCGCCGAGTGTCACACCTTGGTAAATGGTGCAATCATCGCCGATCTCGGTCGTTTCACCGATGACTACGCCGGTACCGTGATCGATAAACAACCGACGACCGATGGTAGCACCGGGGTGAATTTCGATCCCCGTGCGGCGCAGACAGCGCTGTGACACCCAACGTGCCAAAAACGGGTGGCCGTGCCGCAACAGACGGTTGGCACGGCGGTGGGCACGCACCGCTTTAAAACTGTTATACAATAGCGCCACTTCCAGTGAAGAACTGGCGGCGGGGTCGCGTTCGCGAATCGCCGCTACGTCCTCTCGAAAGCGTTCAAACATAACCATCTCTCCAATCAAAAAACAAGCGCCCCCGTCGTACCTCACGGTACAACGGAGGCGCACAAAAATCGCACGCGGTTCCACTCCTGTTTCTCGCTTTACGCCCCGCTAACGGTGGGCAGCCGCGACCGCTTACCTCCCCGAAAAGGACTCAGCCGCCGTGCTCACGGGTGCATTTCGCCGCCGCCGCTCCGAAAATGCTTACAGCCGATGGCATTTTCTCTCTGTTGAGCCGCAAAACGGGTACTTCTCCCGATCGTCGCTTTATATTATAGTATACTGTTTTTTTGCAAAATGTCCAGTAAAATTTTAATTTTTTTATTTTTCACCCGCAAAATAACGGCGGTTGGCCCACACGTATTCCGCACCGGAGAGCAGCGTGAGCACAGCCGACACCCACACCAGCACTTCGCCGAGTATCAGCGGCACCGAAAATACCGCATCCGGCAACGACACGCCGGAGAGCAAGCCGGCCTGCCACGTGGAAAATTCCAACGCGGCGATGGAGAACAAAATCGCTACAAACTGCATCACCGTTTTCAGTTTGCCCCAGAAATTCGCGGCGATCACGTTGCCGTCGGTCGCGGCCAAAAGACGCACCGACGTCACCGCAAATTCCCGCGTCATAATGATCAGCAACGCCCACGGACTCATTTTACCGATGGCACACAGGCCGATAAACGCCGCCGTGGTCAACATCTTATCCGCGATCGGGTCCACGAATTTACCGAAATTTGTGATAAGTCCGCGCGACCGCGCGATCTTACCGTCGAAGAGATCGGTCAACGCGGCGGCACCGAACACCAATCCCGAAAGGAGGTAGTGAAACGGAAAATCCAACAAAAACAGCAACATAAACAGCGGTACCATCACGATACGTGCCATTGTTAAACGATTCGGCAGATTCATATTTCCATCTCCCCCATCAGATCCCAATCCATGGTATCGGTAATGTGCACCTGCACAAACTCGCCCACCGTGGGCCGTGTACCGGACGGACAGGTGAAAAACACCTTACCGTCGATATCGGGCGCATCGCCCGCACTGCGACCGAACCAACACTCCGCATAACGGTCGTAACTTTCCACCAACACTTCTACCGTGCGGCCGACCTGTGCTGTGTTATACGCATCGGTCACCAGCGCTTGTTCCTGCATCACGATGTCGCGGCGGCGCTGTTTTATCTTATCCGATATCTGACCTTCCATCTGTGCGGCGGGAGTCCCCTCCTCGGGGGAATAGGCAAAGCAACCGAGCCGTTCGATCTTAGCGTTCTTCACGAATTCGCACAGCGCGGCAAAATCCGCCTTGCTCTCGCCGGGGAAACCCACCATCACGGTGGTGCGAAGCACAATGTTCGGCACCGCCGTGCGGATACGGTTTACCAGCGCCGTGAGGGAAGCAACATCACCGCGACGATTCATGGCGCGCAGCACGGGTTCACTCACGTGTTGGATCGGCATATCGAGGTATTTGACAATTTTCTCTTCTTCCCGCATAACGGTGAGAAGTTCGTCGGTAATGTGTTCGGGATAACAATACAAAAGGCGGATCCAGTGAAGGCCTTCCACGCGGCACAGTGCGCGCAACAACTGCGGCAAACGCGGCTCTCCGTAGATATCGGTGCCCCACGCCGTGACATCCTGCGCGATCAAAATGAGTTCTTTTACCCCGTTCGCGGCAAGCGTCTGCGCTTCGGCCACGATCGCCTCTTCGGTGCGGCTTCTCAACCCGCCGCGAATCAGCGGAATGGCGCAATAGGTGCAACGGTTATCACACCCATCGGCAATACGCAGATAGGCGAAAAAGGAGGGGGTAGTCTGTAAACGGTCGCCATCCAACTCCCAACAGGATCTGTCCGGAAACGAGCACACCGTGCCGCCCTCGGTGACTTCACGCACCACGTCGACAATATCGCGATTGGCACCGAGACCGATGACCGCATCACATTCGGGCAGTTCACGTGCCACCTCTTCACGGTAACGTTCCGCCATACAGCCCGTAACAATGATCTTTTTAATACGCCCTTTGCTTTTCAACGCGGCAAATTCCAAAATATTTTCAATGGATTCGCGCTTGGCATCTTCAATAAACCCGCAGGTATTGACGATCACCACGTCCGCAAGTCCGCTGTCTGCCGTAATACGATATCCCGCTTTTTCCAGTTTTGCCAACATCAGTTCGGCATCCATTTGGTTTTTGGGACATCCAAGCGACACCATGCCCACCTTGACCGACATAAACACTTACTCCTCAAACTCTATGTAGTCTTCCTCACCGCCGTCGGCAAGGATACGCCACGCCTCACGCACCGTGCTGCCGTCGTATCCGTAACGCATCAACAAAGCCGTGCCGCGTTGCCGTTCGGCCAGCGTGACAGGTATAGTATACCTCTTTTTTTCCAGTAAAGCAAGTGCTTGTTGCAAATCGTTCAGATTTTCGGCTTCATCAACGTATTCAACCGCATATTGTGCCGTTTCGCGCAGGATCCCGTGAGCCGTGATCTCCTGCACGGTGCGGCGGCGAGCATACAGTTTACGCAAGCGGCAATCCCGCGCGAGGCGGCGAGCATACACCTCATCGTTCACCAATCCGAGTTCACTCATACGCGCCGCGGTTTCGGCCGCCTCCTCGGTATAGCCTTTTTCCCGCAGTTTACGACACAATTCCTTTTCGCCGTAATCCCGCACACTGAGCAGATAGAGCGCATATTCCCGCGCACGGCGGGTCTGCGAAGCGGCAAGCAGCGTTTCCAGTGCATTCTCGCTCAACTCACTGCCCACGGTATACACCGATTCTTCCATCGTTTGTTTATCCACCATATACTCTCGCCCGTCATCGAGTGTCATACAAAACTGACGACCGTGGCGACGTTCCAACCGTTCAATACGCATACCGTTTCCTCTTTCGAAAAACGGCGGGCTTTCGCCCGCCGTGCTATCAATCGTCTACCGTAATGTCGATGCGTGCTTTGGCCGTGTTTGCCGTCACCTGCACCGCCGCTTCGATCGGAATTTCCAGCGGATCCTGTTCGTTCACGGGTGCCGCCTTCGGGCGGTTCTGCCGTTCCAATTCTTCGCGGATCTGCTGTTCCAGTTGCGCCGACAGATCGGGGTTATCCCGCAAGAAGTCGCGGGCATTGTCCCGCCCTTGGCCGATACGCATATCGTTATAATAGAACCAAGCGCCTGAACGCTGTACCAGCCCCAGTTTCATGCCAAGGTCGAGCAGTTCGCTGTCACGGGAGATACCCTTGCCGTACAGTACGTCGAATTCCGCCTCTTTAAACGGAGGTGCGACCTTGTTCTTCACCACGCGCACACGGGTGTGGGAACCGATCGGTTCACCGCCGTTTTTGATGGTTTCCACGCGGCGCACGTCCAAACGCACCGAAGCATAATATTTCAGTGCGTTACCGCCCGCCGTGACTTCGGGATTGCCGTACATCACACCGACCTTCAAGCGCAACTGGTTGATAAACACCGCGATACAATTGGATTTGGACACCACACCCGCGAGTTTACGCATTGCCTGCGACATCAAACGCGCCTGCAGACCCACGTGGGAATCCCCCATCTCGCCTTCGATTTCGGCACGGGGGACCAGCGCGGCGACCGAGTCCACCACCACGATATCAATAGCACCGGAACGAATCAGCGCTTCGGCAATTTCAAGTGCCTGTTCGCCCGTGTCGGGTTGCGAGACCAACAGCGAATCCACGTTCACGCCCAGTGCGGCCGCATACACGGGGTCAAGTGCGTGTTCCACGTCGATAAACGCCGCTTCACCGCCGCGCTTTTGGGCTTCCGCCACGGCGTGCAGTGCCAACGTCGTCTTACCCGACGATTCGGGGCCGTAAATTTCCACAATACGGCCGCGCGGAAGACCGCCGATCCCCAGTGCCGCATCCAGTGCCAGCGAGCCGGTCGGGATCGTTTCCACATTCAAATTCGCATTCTGCCCCAAACGCATAACGGCACCCTTGCCGTAACTCTTTTCAATCTGCTGCAACGCGATCTCCAACGCTTTTTGACGGTCGTCCGTCTTGCTCGGCATCGCTTTGGCCGCTTTCTTCTCCGCCATTGTTCTATCTCCTTACCTACTATCTTACGCCATTCATTATAGCAAATTTTCGGCGGATTGCAAGGGGTTTTCGACAAAAATCGAACATTTGTTCATTTTCGTGAGAGTGCACAAAGAACACCCCGTGAAATTGGGCAAATCTCCCTGTTATTTTGTAAACTATTTTCTTTTCTATAGACAAACGCCGGATTATGGCGTATACTGATTTTACTGTAATTTCCATTCATACACCCACCGAAATCGGCAAACGATACCAACGGGTGATGAGTATGAATGAGAAGCAGGAGTTTTGGAACGTATTTGCCGCGACGGGGCGTGTGGAAGACTATCTGCGCTACTGTCGCTGTGCGGACGGTGAGGAGGATGAAACGGGTGAAGATACAGACCGACGGACTGATCCTTCGGGAAACACCGGTGGGCGAAGCGGATAAGTTTGTCACCATTCTTACCCGCTCGCACGGGATCTTGCGTGCCGCCGCCCGCGGCGCGCGAAAAACGAACAGCCGCCTCCTTGCCGCCACGCGTCTGCTCACTCACGGGCAGTTTTTATTGCAAGAGGGAAAAAACAATCTGTATTTGGACGATGCGCGTCCGCTGACCGTGTTTTTCTCGTTGCGGGAGGATTTGGAAAAACTGACACTCGGGCAGTATTTTTGCGAGTTGGCGGGTGCCGTTGCCCCGCGGGAAGAACCCGCCGAGGAGGCACTGCGCCTGTTACTCAACACGCTGCACTTTTTGTCGAACGGAGAGCGCGCACCGTATCTGTTAAAAGCGGTGACCGAACTGCGCTTGCTTTCGGGGGCGGGATATGCACCCGACCTTTCCGCCTGTTGCCGTTGCGGCGAACAGAATGGGAACTACGGCTTTTTGCCCCTTGAAGGTCGCTTGGTATGCGCCGCATGCGACACGAACGCACTTCCGCTTTCCGCACAGGTGCTCACCGCCTTGCG
Source organism: Oscillospiraceae bacterium (assembly GCA_015065865.1). Classification (GTDB taxonomy): domain Bacteria; phylum Bacillota; class Clostridia; order Oscillospirales; family Acutalibacteraceae; genus SIG588. The sequence goes on from SVPM01000013.1 coordinate 9,329, forward strand.
CCGCATACAAGCGGGCGGATTGGAGCACTGTTTTAACATCACGCTCTCCCCCAAAGACTGTGCCGCACTTGCCACCGTGAGTGAAGCGTTTATGAAAGCGCAACTCGGGCGGAGTTTTCCCACTTTGGATTTTTACAACACTTTACATAACTGATGAGGATACCGTAATGAATCGAGATCACTTGGCTTTGGAACTGGATAAAGTACTGGCACTGCTGGCGGCGGAAACCACCTGTGCGGATGCCGCCGACGCGGCGCGGGAACTTACGCCTTCGCCGTATTTGGCGGAAGTTCAAGTACTGTTGGAGGAAACGGATGCCGCCTTTCGTTTGATGGCGGGGTTCGGTGCACCTTCGTTCGGGCAACTGAAAAATGCGGACAACGCATTGCGCCGCGCCGAAGCGGGTGCGGTGCTTGCCCCGCGGGAACTGTTGCAGATTGCGGAAAACCTGCGTGTTATTCGCTCGTTGCATGAGTGGCGCAGTCACTGTGCAAGTATTGAAACCGTGTTGGACGACCGTTTTGACACTCTCACCCCCAACAAATATCTGGAGGATAAGATCACCGCCACCCTCACGTCGGAGGATACGTTGGCGGATAACGCCTCCCCGCTTCTTGCCGATATTCGCCGCAAGATGCGGGCTGCCGCCGCGCGGGTGCGCGAGCAACTCGACAAACTGGTACGCTCACCCCAATATCAGAAATTTTTACAAGACCCGATCGTCACCATTCGTAACGGACGTTTTGTGGTGCCTGTAAAAGCGGAAAACCGCGCAGAGATCCCCGGTTTGGTGCACGACACTTCCGCTTCGGGTTCCACCGTGTTCGTAGAACCGATGGGTTCGGTGGAAGCCAACAACGAGATCCGCGTGTTGGAATCGAAAGAGAAAGCGGAGATCGACCGTATTTTGGCAGAACTTTCCGCCGAAGCCGGCACCTTTGCGGATGCAATCGTTGCGAATTATGCGTTGCTGGTGGAACTCAACTTGATCTTTGCGAAAGCGCGGTTAGCATACAATATGCAAGCCACCATGCCCCGCCTGAACGACCGCGGGCATATCCTGCTTCGCCACGCACGACACCCGTTGATCGACCGCAAAAAGGTGGTTCCCATTGACGTGGAGTTAGGCGCTGCTTTTGATACTCTGGTCATCACCGGCCCGAACACAGGCGGTAAGACCGTTTCCTTAAAAACCATCGGCTTGCTGACGTTGATGGCAATGTGCGGCTTGATGCCTCCCGCCGACGACGGTACAGTGCTGTCGGTGTTTTCTCACGTGCTGGCGGACATCGGCGACGAACAATCCATTGAGCAATCGCTTTCGACTTTTTCCGCGCATATGACCAATATCGTGCGTATTCTTAAATTGACCGACCGCCGCAGTTTGGTGCTTCTGGATGAGTTGGGTGCCGGTACCGATCCCATAGAAGGTGCGGCATTGGCGATCGCTATATTGGAGCAATTACGCACACAAGGCGCACGAATGGCCGCCACCACCCACTACGCCGAACTGAAGGCGTATGCCATTCGTACCGTAGGAGTGGAAAACGGCAGTTGTGAGTTCGATGTAACGACCCTGCAACCGACCTATCGACTGTTGGTGGGTGTACCCGGCCGATCAAACGCGTTTGCCATTTCGCGCAAACTCGGCATCAGCGAAGAATTGGTAAACACGGCACAGGAGATGGTGTCGGCCGAAAACCGCCGTTTGGAAGACGTGGTGAGCAATCTGGAGGAACGTCGCGGAGAACTGGAAAAGGCGTTGCAAAAAGCACAGGCGGAAAAGGCGCGGGCCGAAGCCGCCGCCGCAGAAGCGGAACACCGCACCGCGGTGTTGGTGCAAAAGCAGGAAAAGGCGTTGGAAGATGCCAGAGAGCAAGCACGGCGTCTGGTGGATAAAGCGCGGCAGGAAGCGGCCGCTTTGATCGATGAACTCGACGACCTGCGCCGTCAAAAGGATGCCGCCGATTTTGCCGCACGCACAGGCGAAGCCAAAAGCCGCCTGAAAGCGCGTTTGGGCAAATTGGAAGAAGAGATCGACCCCGTCACCGCCCGCCGCCGCGAGGGATATACGCTCCCCCGCCCGCTCAAAGCAGGTGACGACGTGCTGATCATTGACATTGACAAGAAAGGCGTTGTTCTCTCCCCTGCCGACAGCAGCGGACAGGTGGAGGTGCAAGCCGGCATTATTAAAACGCGTGTGTCGCTTAACAACCTGAAACTGCTCGACAAAGACGGGCGCACGTTGAAAGCGGGCGACACAAAACGCCGTTCCCCCTCCGTAGTGCTCCCCTCGCGATTGGAACGTGCCGCCTCACTCGAAGTGGATCTGCGCGGCCAAACGGTGGAGGAAGCGTTACTGGATCTCGACCAGTTTATTGACGGTGCGGTGATAATGAACCGCGAGCATATTACCATCATCCACGGCAAAGGTACCGGTGCGTTGCGTAATGCGGTGCATCAGCACTTAAAACGGCATCCGGCCGTTAAGACGTTCCGACTCGGCGTGTACGGCGAGGGTGAAATGGGTGTCACCATCGCTGAATTGAAATAAGGCAAGCAGTTATATTCAAAACGGGAGGCGTTACTATGAAAAAAGCATTGTCATTTATCGTAAAAGCATCCATATCCCTCATCTTCTTGTTCCTTTACTATTGGTTCGCTTTGCCGCCGCTGCACTGGCGTTCCCCTGCCTTTTGGGCGTTTGCCGTTATCAGCACGCTGGTCATCACCGTGGTGTTTTCACTCGGCCGTTTGTTCCGTATGGTGAGAAATATGGAAACGGTGAAAAATCGCAAAGGCAACGTCGTCGGCAAGCGTTTCCCCTTTATTCCGCGCGTGTGGTTAGTCGTAGGGGGCGTCGCACTCGGTGTACTCGCGGTGTTTTTGGTGAGCAGTCTGATCTTCTCCCCCGTGTTCTGCGCCACGCAGTATAAAAACTTGATTCAAAGCGAAACGGGTGATTTTGCAAACGACGTATCCGAAATTTCGTGGTCGCAGATTCCGGTGGTGGACCGTGACAGCGCCTCGCGGCTCGGCTCACGCAAGTTGGGCGAGATCGATGAGTTGGTTTCTCAGTTTGAGGTGGCCGAAAACTACACCCAGATCAATTTCCAAGACAAACCCGTGCGGGTCACCCCCTTGGTATACGGCGACATTTTCAAATGGCTTCGCAATCAAGGTGAAGGAATCCCCGCCTACATCAAGGTGGATATGGTCACACAGGCGGTGGATCTGGTAGATCTGCCGCAGGGAATGAAGTATTCCGAAAGTGAATATTTTATGCGAAACATCAATCGTTACTTGCGTTTTAAGTTCCCGACGTTACTGTATGATAACTTGAGTTTTGAGATCGACGAAGAAGGTATCCCCTATTGGGTGGCTTCCACCTACACCTACCGTATCGGTCTTGCGAGCGGGCAGGATGCCAACGGGGCGGTGCTGGTCAACGCCATCACCGGCGAGGCCACGCGATATGCGCTTGCCGATGTACCCTCATGGGTAGATCAGGTGTTTGATTCGGATATGATCCTGACACAACTCGGGTATTACGGCGCCTATCAATCCGGTTTTTGGAACTCGGTGTTCGGGCAGGCAGGCGTGAAATACCCCACCGACGGATACAACTACTTGGCGATTGATGACGACGTGTGGTTGTATACGGGGATGACCTCGGCGGGCGGCGACGAATCCAATGTCGGCTTTGTGCTCGTCAACTTGCGTACCAAAGAGACTACGTATTACACCGTGCCGGGTGCAGAAGAATACTCTGCCATGAGTTCTGCTGAAGGACAGGAACAACATCTCGGCTACACCGCCACTTTCCCGATCCTCTTAAATGTGGAGGGGCGTCCCACCTACTTTATGTCGCTGAAAGACGATGCGGGGTTGGTGAAAAAATACGCCTTTGTGGACGTAGAACAGTATCAGATCGTCGGCACGGGCGACAAGTTGGAGGCCGCCCGTACAGCGTATATCGACAAACTGGCGGCAAGCGACCTTATCGGCAGTGACACGGCGGATAAAGAGGAAACACCGGTACAACAGATCAGCGGCACGATCGCCGAGATCCACCCCGTGGTGCAAGGCGGCAATACCGTCTACTATTTCCGTTTGAACGGTACGGACGATATCTACACGGCGGAAGTTTCGCTGAGCACCGGACTCCCGTTCCTCAAAGAAGGCGTTACCGTGATCATCACGTGCGAGGAAAATTCATTTGCCGTTCAATCGTTGACGATTGTGAAGTAAAGAGGCAAAACTACGATATACCGCCGTTTTTCGAGGTTTTGACCCACCTACTGACCCACCACATTGCCGCTTTTTACGATTTTTTACGCTCAAAACGCAACGGCGAGCGGGTCGTGCTTGACAACGCAAACTCTATGCGGTATACTTTCCTTGAAGCGGAACCGACTTACGTCTTGGACGTACACCTTGGAGGTCTTCTTTGAGACATCTAGAAGGTCGGTTTCACTTTGCCTTTCTCTACACTTGACAACGTGAGCAGTATTGCGTATACTATAGGTGGAAACATCCTGTGAACCGTCTACCTTCGGCACTTGTCGCCGTTGTGAAAGTAGTTCTTGGATGTTTTTGGAGACATTGTCTGTTGGCGAGTTCTCGCTGTTGCTTTCAACGCGAGCCGCCGGTTCAGCAGTGTCTCCTTTCTTTTTATCCCGTTTCCTCCCACAAACCTTCGATGCTACACATCTCACCCTTGGAGTTCGTTTCAAGTCCGTCAACTTAAAAGAACAAAGCGCACCCTAAAGGGTGCGCTTCCTTCTTGGAGCTGGTTGACGGACTTTCTTCTCTCGAACGCAACAGTCCACCGGACTGTTGCTCCCAAGGCTTCGCGAACTTTGTTCGCTCTCCCTTGGAGTTCGTTTCAAGTCCGTCAACTTAAAAGAACAAAGCGCACCCTAAAGGGTGCGCTTCCTTCTTGGAGCTGGTTGACGGACTTGAACCCCCGACCTGCTGATTACAAATCAGCTGCTCTACCAACTGAGCTAAACCAGCGTATTACACACAGAAACTACTAATGGATAATAGCATATTTTTCTTGTTTCGTCAAGGGGAAATTTCAATGTTTTATTTCGGCTCATCTTTTTTTCTTATTACGCCTGCCACGCGGACACGGTATTACTTTATTGCCATTTACAACTTGAAAAAAACATCGGAAAGTGATATAGTACCTTATGATATATTTTATCCGAATGCGATCTCTGCTAAACTGCTTTTGCCGCATTCCCCTATCTCTACCATACGAGGTGATAACTATGGTTTGGTTTTTAATTCCGCTCGGTATACTTCTGATTTTCCTTATCGTTGCACGATGGGCGTTTCACTACACCTTTGTGCGCGGACATAACGACGTATTGGCGCTACTCGAAAATACCGACCATTTCCTGCATCCGTATGCCGATATAATTCGTGAGAATATGGAGCGCATTGATGCCGCCCCCCACACGGTGCACACCGCAACAAGCTATGACGGGCTGAAACTTTCCGCCCGCCTCTACCCTGCCGAGCAACCGCGCGGGACCGTACTGGTATTCCACGGTTACCGTTCGACTGCTCAAAGAGATTACGCCACAGCGGTGGATATGTACCGCGCCTTCGGGTTTGATGTGCTGATGGTGGAGCAACGCGGCAGCGGCAACAGTGAGGGCCGTCTTATCACCTTTGGTATTCGCGAACGGCACGACGTGCTCACGTGGGTCACTTACTTAAACGAGCAGTTCGGTGCCGACCGTCCGTTGTTCTTAAGCGGACTTTCCATGGGTGCCGCCACCGTGATGATGTCAACCGCCTTGCCGCTTCCCGAAAACGTGCGCGGTATCGTGGCGGATTCCGGTTTTACTACTCCGGCCGATATTATCGGCACGGTGGCCAAACGCGACTTTCACCTGCCCCCTTGGCTGACTCTTCCGTTTTTAAATGCGGCGGCGCATCTGTTCGGCCGATTCGGATTATATGAAGCGAACGCATTAGACGCTCTGAAAAGCAACCGTATCCCGATGTTGTTCATCCACGGCGAAGCGGACAGTTTTGTTCCCTGCGATATGAGCCGTCGCACCTTTGACGTGTGCGCCTCCCCAAAGCGCTTGATCACCGTGCCGTATGCGGAACACGGATGCGGCTACTTGGTGGAACCCGAACGGCTGACAGCCGAACTCGGCCGCTTCTTTGAAGAAAATATGTAACGCAGAAAATCCCCCGCCATCGCGAGATGGCGGGGGATCCTTTTAGTTTAGGCTATTCTATTATCTGCTAGATTATTTCGCAAACAAGGACTCGTTCACGTTCCAGCAGACATAGTAGGTGCCGATCTGACCGGCGATGACGAACTCATTCGCATAGTCCTTCTTCAAGGAAGCGATTTCGTTGGTCGGAACGTCGTCGATCAACAGCCAGTCGCCGTTCTTGTAGTTGGTCAGCATATTGTTCGCATCATCGGACAGGTAGAACTTGATCTCGTTCATGGTGACGCTGGCCGCATCATGATAGTCGTCGTTCTTGGTCATGGTGATGACGGAGTCATGCTCCCAAGCGGAGATGGTGTACGCACCGTTGCAAACGTAGGTGGCAGCCTCGGTAGCCCACTTCTCGTCAGCCACGATGTCTTCGCGCACGGGGAAGTAGGTCGGGAATGCCAACAGTTCGTTCCAGTATGCAACCGCATTGTTCAAGGTAACCTCGAGGGTCTTGTCGTCGATAGCCTTAACAGCCAGATCGTCCTTGTTATCGGTGCCGTAGCCCTTGATAACTTCGAACATGTAGCCGTAGTCAGCGCCCAACTCAGCAGAAGCAGCACGCTTCCACGCGAACTCGAAATCCTTCGCGGACATCGCCTTGCCGTCGGACCACTTCAGGCCGTCCTTCAAGGTATAGGTGTAGGTGACGGTGCCATCATCATTCTTCACACCTTCGGGCAGTTCGGTAGCACAATCCGCAACCACGCTCAGAGTGCCGTCCTCAGCCTTGGCCCACTTCGCGATACCTGCGAACAGGTGGGTCAGCATGGTAGCGCCGTCCACAGCGGAGTTCAGAGCAGGATCGATGGTGTCGGGCTCAGAGGCCAAGCAGACGGGCAGGCTGTCGCCCTTGCCGTCAACCGTGGTGTTCTGGAAGTACTTGTAACCCAACGGGATGGAATAGAAGCCTTCCACCTTGGGGCTGATCATGTACAGATCGGTGTAGAAGTAGATGGGAGTCAAGCAACCGGTAGCCATCAGCATATCTTCTGCCAAGTGCATCATTTCATAACGCTTAGCATCGTCGGTGCAAGCCTTGATGGTGGAGATCAGCACGTCATAGGTTTCCGCCCAAGTGCCGTCTTCAACCTTGGTTTCATAACCGTAGGAGGTCAGATCCAGATCGTAGATAGCGAGATCAGCGTGAGCACCCTTACCGAACTGAACGTCGTTGTTACCGGAACCGCTCACCCACATATCGAGGAAGCAGATCGGATCGGTGTAGTCAGCGACCCAGCCGTTACGAGCGACGGAATAATCGCCGTTCTTACGGGTGTTCAGGAAGGTGTTCCACTCCTGATTTTCCAGAGTCATGGTGATACCCACAGCAGACAGAGCACCTTGAATGTACTCAGCAATCGCTTTGTGAGCATCGTTGGTGTTGTAGATGTAGGTCAAAGAGGGGAAGCCGACGAATTTGGTGCCATCAAAATCGTAGTACTTCTTCAAAATGGTCACAGCCTCGTTGAAGTTCGCTTCGAAAGCGGACTTGTCAACGCTGTAGTAACCGGCGCCGTTGCCTTTGCCGGCGTTCATAGCAAAGTTGCCGCCGTTCAAGTCGGCCATACCGTCCGCAACAAAGGAGGAAGCGGGCTTCTCACCGGCCTGAGAGACAGATTCAACAATGTAGTTACGATCCAGCAACAGACCGATAGCATAACGGATCTCCGCCTGAGCAGCTTCGATCTCTTCGGGGGTCGTGGGCTTCACGGTAGCAGTGGAAGCGTTGGGAGTGCCGGCGGGCTTGTTGGCAGAACCGCCATTACAAGCAGCCAAACCGAAAACCAACACCACAGCCAGAAGCAGAGCTAAAATTTTCTTCATGGTTCGTTTTCCTTTCTTCAATTTGAATTTGGGGTAAACGCTCTATCCAAACCGTGTGTTCGCGGTATGGCACACCGAAAACACACGGGATGAAACAACGTTGTGTCACCTGCGAAACAGATCAGTTGATCTCTTCCGCACGGTGGCAGGCAACAAAATGACCGTTCGACAACTCCTTCAGTTCGGGCATCGACTGAGCACAAGCCTCACAGGCGTGCGGGCAGCGGGTGCGGAACGGGCAACCCGACGGTGCGTTAAGCGGACTGGGAATATCGCCGCTGAGCACCACACGCTGATTGGCGCGTGCCACCACGGGATCGGGAACGGGAACCGCCGACATCAAACTCTTGGAATAGGGATGCAACGGACGGTCATAGATCTCTTTGGCATCCGCCAACTCCACCATCTTACCAAGATACATAACGGCAATACGGTCGGAAATATGACGCACCACCAACAAATCGTGTGCAATGAACAGATAGGTCAGATTCATCTGATCCTGCAGTTCGTCAAACATATTGATGACCTGCGCTTGGATGGACACGTCCAACGCGGAAACAGGCTCATCGCAGACCACAAATTCGGGGCTGGTTGCCAATGCACGAGCAATGCCGATGCGCTGACGCTGACCGCCCGAGAACTCGTGAGCGTAGCGGCTGGCGTGTTCGGAGTTCAAGCCGACCTTGCTCATAAGTTCCAGAACCTTTTCTTCCCGTTCCTTCTTATTATCGTACATCTTATGGATGTCCAACGGTTCCGCAATAATATCGGACACCGTCATACGGGGATTCAAGGAAGAATACGGATCTTGGAAAACCATCGCCGACTTTTTGCGATATTCCCAAATATCCTGTTTGGTTTCGATCTTCTTGCCACGGAACCACACCTCGCCGTCGGTGGGTTTATACAGGTGCAGCAACGTGCGGCCGACCGTCGTTTTACCGCAACCCGATTCACCGACCAAGCCCAAGGTCTCACCTTGGCGGATGGCAAAGGACACGTCATCCACTGCTTTGAGGGGTTTGGACTTGAACAGTCCCACGTTGATGTCAAAGTACTCTTTCAAATGTTTGACTTCCACCAAATGCTCGAAATTGCTCACGCGTCCTCACCGCCTTTCTGCTCCTTTTCAAATGCTTCCTTCACATTCATCCAGCAAGCGGCGGCATGGTCGCAGGAGATCTCCATACGTTCTGCCTTTTCCCGCAAGCAGATCTTCATCGCCGCATCGCAACGCGGTGCAAACGGACAGCCTTCGGGCATATTCAAAAGGTCGATGGGCGTACCCGTGATGGGCTCCAAACGCTCATCATCGTTGTTCACGGTGGGGATCGAACGCATCAAGCCTTTGGTATATTCATGCTTGGGATTGTAGAAGATCTCGTCTGCCGTACCCTGCTCGCAGATCGAACCGGCATACATAACGATCACTTCATCGCACATCTGTGCCACAACACCCAGATCGTGAGTGATCATAATGATCGCCATGCCGAGTTCCTTTTGCAGTGATTGCATCAGTTCCAAGATCTGTGCTTGAATAGTCACGTCCAACGCCGTGGTCGGTTCGTCCGCAATCAAAATATCGGGTTCACACGCGAGCGCCATTGCGATCATAACACGCTGGCGCATACCGCCCGAAAACTCAAACGGATACTGTTTCATACGCTTTTCGGGTTCGTTCACGTTGACCAAACGCAACATTTCCACTGCACGGTCCCACGCCTGTTTACGGTTGCGCGGCGTGTGCAGCATAATCGCTTCCATTAACTGATGCCCCACGGTATAGGTGGGGTTCAAAGAGGTCATCGGGTCTTGGAAGATGATGGAGATCTTGTTGCCGCGAACCGTCTTCATCACCTTTTCGCCGGCACCGACCAATTCTTGACCGTCTACCTTGACCGAACCCGAAACGATCTTACCGTTCTTTTCAAGGATCTGCATAATGGAATACGCGGTCACGGATTTACCCGAACCGGATTCACCCACGATACCGAGAACTTTGCCGCGTTCCAAATTAAAGGAGACGCCGTTTACCGCATTCACCGTACCGGCAGGGGTCTCAAACGCCGTGTGCAGATCACGCACTTCAAGTAATGCCATAACAAGTCGCTCCTTCCATTAGTTCTTGAGCTTGGGATCGAATGCATCGCGCAGACCGTCACCGAACAAGTTCAGCGACAACACGATCAAACTGATAACGATGGCGGGGATCACAAGACGATGGGGATAAGACATAATACCGTTCAACGCATCCGAAGCCAGCGAACCAAGGCTCGGCATCGGCGCATTCACGCCCAGACCGAGGAAGGACAGGTAACTTTCGGTAAAGATGGCGTTAGGAATCTGCAACGCGGTGGAAATGATGATCACGCTGATGCAGTTGGGGATCAAGTGTTTGCGGATGACCCAACCCGACTTTGCACCGGCGGCTTTGGCGGCCAAGACATATTCCTGCTCACGCAACGAGAGGATCTGGCCACGGATCAAACGCGACATCGACACCCAGTACAGCAAGGCAAACACGATAAACAAGCTGATCATATTACTGCCGAGTTTTTCCAAGATCGTACCTTCGATCAAAGAACCCAACGTAACCTTCATAACCGAAGCCAACAAAATAACCATCAACGTATCCGGCAAAGAATAGATGATGTCCACCACACGCATGATGAAGATATCCACCTTACCGCCGATATAACCGGCAATGGAACCGATGGTCATACCGATGATCAACACAATGATACTGGCGAAGAAACCGACCGCCAGTGAGATACGCGTACCGTACACCACGCGGATAAAGTAGTCACGCCCTTGCGAGTCGGTACCGAAAATGTGAGGAGTGATGTTCTCCCCCGCTTCCATACGGGCGAGTTCGGTCTTACCGTATTCAAACGGAGCCAGATTGTTGTAGGACGGATCCATCGGTTTACCCCACTCCTGTCCCAGCTGCTGTTCGTAACCGTAGGGCCAGAACATCGGCAAAAAGATGGACGCCAGCGTGATCAGCACGATGATAACGAAACTGACCGTGGCAACGGGGTTCTTAAGCAAACGCTTCACACCGTCCTTGAAGAAGGTGGTGGAGGGGCGCATCTGCACCATATACTCTTTTTCTTCGGCGGTAGCGGGAATGAAATCGTTCACATCCACGTGCATATTGAGAAAGTCAAAGGGCTTCTTTTTCACGTCGGCTACCTCCTTACTCCAAAGTAATTCTGGGATCCACGACTTTATACATAATGTCGCTGACCAGATTCATAACCACGATCAACGTCGCGAGTACGATGGTGGTACCCATGATCAAGGGATAATCGCGGTTGGTAATGCTGTTCACAAAATCGCGACCGATGCCGGGCACGGCAAAGATCTGCTCCACCACGAGCGAACCGGTAACGATGTACGCCAGCATGGGGCCTAAGTAAGTGATAACGGGAATCAACGAGTTTTTAAGTGCGTGACCGAAGATCACTTTGGTGGGCGACACACCCTTCGCACGGGCGGTGCGGATGTAGTCCTGACCCAACACGTCCAGCATAGAGGAACGGGTCAAACGGGTGATGTACGCCGCGGGATACAACGCCAACGTGATGATCGGCAGAACCATACCGCCTTGCATTGCGCCGTTGGCAGGCACCCATTTGAGCACCAGTGCGAACAAGAGCAACAACAGCGTACCCATAATGAACGACGGCATCGACACGAACGCCGTGGTGACGACCATGATGACCTTATCGACCAACTTGTTACGGCGCAGGGCGGCCAACGCACCCAAGATTACACCCGTGACCGTTGCGATCGCAGCGGCAGATACACCCAACCGCACCGAAACCTTCATACCGTCGGTGATGATATCCATAACGTCACGGCCGCGATCCTTCAAACTGGGACCGAAGTCGAAACGGAACAGAATATCACCGAGATACGTCGTATATTGTTCAAGCACCGGTTTATCCAAGCCGTATTTCGCTTCCAGTGCCGCCTGTGCCGCAGGTGACAGCGCCTTTTCGCCAAGGAAGGGGCCGCCCGGCACCGCGCGGGTGACGAAGAAGGTGACGGTGATGACGATCCACACCGTCAAGATCGCCAGCCCGATTCTCTTCAGGATGTATAGCAACGTTTTGGAATTCATTATGTTGTCCGTCCTTTCTTTGACATAACCTTTCACGGCAGAGCCGAATCATACACATTTTTGAAAGTCGCAACGACATTTCTTGCATATATATTGGGTATTATAACACAACTTCTTTTTAATTTCAATACTTTATTAAGAAAAAGTGTGTGTAAAATGTTGGCCTTTTGCCGTTTTATCCTCTATGTTTTGTCACTTCGGTATTTTTTCAAAGGAAATATCCGCCTTCCTTATGTGCGGGAAGGCGGATATCGTTATTTCTTCAAGCCGTATTTTTCGGCAGCGGCTTCGCGCATTTTGTACTTCAAGATCTTGCCCGCGGCGTTCATCGGGAACGCTTTTACAAAATCCACATAGCGCGGCACCTTATGACGTGCCATATGAGAAGCAACAAACTCTTTGATCTCCGCTTCGGTGGCTTCCGCCCCCTCGTGCAGAATGATACTGGCCATAATTTCTTCGCCGTACTGTTCGTCCGGTACACCGATGACCTGCACATCCTTGATCTTGGGATTGGTAAAGAGAAACTCCTCGATCTCACGCGGATAGATGTTTTCACCGCCGCGAATGATCATATCCTTCAAACGGCCGGTGATACGATAGTTGCCGTCGGCATCCACGCACGCGAGATCGCCCGTGTGCAGCCAACCATCGGCATCAATAGCCTCGGCCGTTTCTTTGGGCATCTTGTAATACCCTTTCATCACGTTGTAACCACGCGCAACGAACTCGCCGTTTTGTCCCGTGGGCACTTCCTCGCCCGTATCGGGATCGATAATCTTACATTCCACTTCGGGGAACGCACTGCCGACCGTTTCCACACGCACATCCAGCCCCGCTTCGTAGCGACCCATCGTGCAACCGGGAGAAGCCTCGGTCTGACCGTATACGCTGGTAATCTCGGTCATCCCCATCTTCTCCGCCGCCTCACGCATCAGCGACGGCGGGCAGTTGGAACCGGCCATGATACCGGTTCGCATGTAGGAGAAATCGGTCTTTTCAAAGTCTTCGTGCCGCAACATGGCAATAAACATCGTGGGCACACCGTTGAAACAGGTAATGCGCTCTTGGTGCACGCACGCAAGCGACGATTTAGCGGAAAAATACGGCAACGGCAACAAGGTGGCGCCATGGGTCATGGACGACGTCATTGACAACACCATACCGAAGCAATGGAACATCGGCACTTGGATCATCATACGGTCAGCGGTAGAGAGATCCATAGTATCACCGATGTATTTGCCGTTGTTCACCACGTTGTAGTGGGTGAGCATAACCCCCTTGGGGAAACCCGTCGTACCCGACGTATACTGCATATTACACACATCGTGGCTGTCCACTGCCGCCGCCATGCGGTATACCTCTTCCACCGGAACGGAATCTGCACGGGATACCGCCTCCTCCCACGTGAGGCAACCCGCCTGACGGTAGCCCACCGTAATGATGTTACGCAAAAACGGCAGGCGACGTGCGTGGATCGGTTCACCGGGGCGCTGTGTTTCGAGTTCGGGACACAACTCCGCCATAATAGAGGCATAGTTGGAATCCAACGCCGATTCGATCATAATCAGCGTGTGGGTATCCGACTGGCGCAGCAGATATTCTACCTCGTGCACTTTATAAGCCGTATTGACCGTCACCAACACCGCACCGATCTTAGTGGTCGCCCAAAACGCAATGTACCACTGCGGCACGTTGGTCGCCCACACCGCCACGTGGGTGCCGGCTTTAACGCCGAGTGAAATGAGCGCACGGGCAAAAGTATCCACGTCGTCGCGGAATTCGGCATACGTGCGCGTGTAGTCCAGCGTGGTATACTTAAACGCCAACTGATCGGGGAATTCCTCCACCTGACGATCCAGCACATCCGAGAACGTGCAATCAATAAGCGTGTTCTTCTTCCACACAAATTTACCCGTGCCTGCACGGTTGCTGTAGAGTGGCTTCGCCTTACGGGCCGAACTGCCGAAACGGCTCATATAATTGACAAAATGCAGGAATATGATCTCCATGTCATGGATCTCATCCCAATCGGGATCCCATTCCAACGATACGAAGCCGTTGTAGTTGATGGAGTACAGCGCATTCATCATCTCATCCACCGGCAGAGTGCCTTCGCCGATAAGACAATACGATACCGCACCGTCCTTCTCTTCCGAATCCTTCAAATGCACCTGACGGATAAACGCACCAAGGTTCTTCACGGTAGTCCACGGTGCTTCACCGCACACACGGTACGGATGGTGCATATCCCACAATGCCCCCAACGAATCGCTGGCAAACCGTGCAAGCATATCGCGCAGTTTGGCCGTATCCGCATACAGCCCCACCGTTTCGATCAGCAAACAAACGTTATGCTTTTCGGCATTGCCGATCACCGCCGAAAGGCAGGTGAACACGGTGCTTTCTTCCGCACTTTCCTCCCCTTGCGGTGCCTGTGCACGCACGCGCACATACGGGATATTCAAATTATGCGCCACGCGGACACATTCGTTGATCTCGGTGATATTCTGTTCGATCATCGCGGCATCCGCAATGTTACACACCGAGTCGATACATGGAATGGACAGACCCATGTCCGACAGTTTACGTGTAAAGATACCTGCCATTACAGGGTCAAAGATATTCCCTTCTCCCTGAAAGGCTTCGGCACGCAGATTGTGCAGTTCGATACCCGAAAAGCCCATATCTTTCGCGGCATCACAGTATTCCGAAAAGGTATACCCTTTCCAACCGCGCGTGGAAAATGACAATTTCATATCGGTTTACTCCTCGTATGCAATCTTGTTCAGGGCGTTGACGTAAGCACGGATGCTCGCACCGATGATGTCAGTAGAAATACCGTTGCCCGCATAAAGGCGGCCGCCTTCACGCAGTTTGACCAATGCGGAACCCACGGCTTCGCGCCCTTGTGTGATGGATTGGATCTGGAAATCATCGAGTTCATAGTGACGTCCGACGATCCGTTCGATCGCCAAGAACGCCGCATCGATCGGGCCGTCACCCAAACTGACACCTTCAATGATGCGCCCATCCTTTTCGAATTTGATATGGGCGGTGGCAGAGATCTGGTTACCGCTGTTGATAACGAAACTGACCAACTTATAAGTCGGGGGCACTTGCATCGCGGCGGTGGCAACGATGGCCTCCAGCTCACGGGCACTTACCGTTTTCTTTTCCGCCACGCGACAGAACTCTTCATATACGCGTGCATCGTCATCGGGTGTGAGTTCATATCCGAGCGAACGCACGGCCGCCGCGACTGCCGCAGTATCCGCCTGTGCGGTAAGCGACAGGTCGCTTTCCTCCTGCACGCCGCTGTCGAACGGCGAGGTCTCGCTGCGGCGTGTGCCGAGAATACGACCGAGTTGCTGCAAACTGCGCCCCATTTCGGTCACGTTCAAAGCGGTGGTAAACCCGCACGCTGTACCCTTATCCGCCGCGATACGGGCGACGGAACGAATGGAGGGAGCGGACACGCCTTCGGTCACCACGGCGGTGCCGACAGCGCCCGCTTTGATCGCGGCCAAGGTGGAGGCCGCAGCCAGCGAAAGCGTGTCGGAACACTGCACCGTAAGCGGCACCTCGCCCAGTGCGGGCACCGCCGCAAACAGATCATCCACCCACACGGCAAACTCATCCGGCAGCATAGCGCCGACACTGTCCCGCACGCCGACCGACGTTGCGCCCGCATCAACAGCGGTTTTGAGCACCGTCTGCAAGAAGGTCTTATCGGCACGGGTAGCATCCTCCGCCATAAACAGTACGTCGCCGCACAGCGCACGCGCCGACCTCACCAACGACTCCACCGCTTCCAGCAGTTTGGGCGCTTTCATATGACAGATATACTCCATCTGCACGGTGGAAACCGGCAGACTGACGCAGAGTTGGGGATGCGCGGCACCGGAAAGCGCGTTCCACGCCGCTTTCAAACTCTCCTCGGTATGCCCAACAGGCAAGGACAGCACCGACCCGCGCACCGCGTTGGCGATAGTACGAATCAGCAAAGTATCCGCCTTAACGTTTTGAATCGGCGGCAGACCGATCGCATTCACCTGCAAGCGCTCCAACCCTTTGGCCAGTTCCAACGTTTCGCGGAAACTGAGCGCACTTTCACGGCGCGCAGCATATTCTTGCAGTGTCACATCGGTGACAAACAACGGTTTCACTCTCTGACTCATACTGTAAACCAACCTTTCCGAAATAAAAAGTCCCTGAAGCCCGCAGGCTTCAGGGACGATATAACTTGAATATCGCGGTACCACCCTGTTTGCTGTTATACAACAGCCACTCTGTCGGAACCTAACAGTTCCCAAACCATGATAACGGGGTCAGCCGTAACTCTCTACCGACCGCAAGGTGTTCGAAAGTTCCGCTCCGGAATGAGACTGCCGCCCAGTGTGTCATCGGCTCGCACCGCCCGCCGACTCTCTGTACACACGCTCTGCGTGGCATAATTCCTTCACAGCGTTTTGGAATATGTGAAAAATTATACCTTGTTTGCACGTGGTTGTCAAGAGTTTTTTGCGGAATTTTTCAAGATTTATTCGGCTTTTGTTTTACGCGAAAGGATAAGATTCAGCACGATACCGAGAATCAGCGCCCCCGCGATGGAGGTGAGGGTCACCTGACCGATACGCAGGGCCATACCGCCGATGCCGGCGATCAAGATCGCCGACACCACAAACAAGTTGCGGTTGTCTTCCAGATCCACCTTCTGCACCATCTTCAAGCCCGAAACGGCGATAAAACCGTACAAGGTCATGCACACGCCGCCCATTACGCAAGCGGGAATGGTGGCAAGGAAGGTAACGAACGGAGCGATAAACGCCGCGATGATCGCCATAAAGGCGGTGACCGTGATGGTGATGACCGAAGCGTTACCCGTGATAGCCACACAACCGACCGATTCGCCGTAGGTGGTGTTCGGGCAGCCGCCGAAGACGGCGCCCGCAACCGAGCCGATACCGTCACCAAGCAGAGTGCGGTGGAGACCCGGATCTTCGGTCAGATCGCTTCCGATGATGGTGGAAAGGTTCTTATGGTCCGCCAAGTGCTCCGCAAACACCACAAACGCCACGGGAACATACGCCACCGCAATGGTAAGGATATACGAAGCAAGCGAGCCTGCCGCACCGAAATCGTAGTTGCCGTCGAACGCTTTGAGGAAAGAGAAATCGGGCAACCACTGCATATTCTTAAACAGTTCAAAGTTGATGATCTTAAAGGTGTCGTTACCCGTGGCAATGCCGATCAAAGTAAAGACGGTTGCCACAAGATAACCCGCCAAGATACCGATGATGAACGGAATCAGTTTCATCATCTTTTTGCCGTAGACCGAGCAAAGTACCACCGTGAACAGGGTGACCATTGCACACAACAACGCGATCCACCCCTTGCCGTTCATCACGTAAGCACTGAAATCGGCACTATACTCCACAAAACCGGCCGAGCCGCCGACCGCATCTTTCACCGCGTTACCCGCGAGTGACAGACCGATGATGGCAACCGTGGGGCCGATAACGGCGGCAGGCATCAATTTGTTAATCCATTGCACGCCGACAAATTTGACCACCAACGCGATGACTACGTACACAAGGCCCGCAAACGCCGCGCCGAGAATAAGGCCGAGATAGCCGGCCGAAGCGGACACGCCACCGGCAAACGCCGCAAACATCGAGCCCAAAAATGCAAACGAAGAACCAAGAAACACGGGACTGCGGAATTTCGTGAACAGTTGATACACGAGCGTGCCCACACCCGCACCGAACAGCGCGGCGGATTGGCTCATACCGTTGCCGATAATCGCCGGCACCGCAATGGTTGCCGCCAGAATGGCGAGCAACTGCTGGAACGCAAACACCAGCACTTGCCCAAACTTCGGCTTGTCTTTGACACCATAGACCAGTTTCATTTCTGTTTTCCTCCTCTTTTTCCTGTTGCGCGACATAAAAAAAGCCTTGCCGAAAAGGGCAAGACGGTGTGTTGGTATATTGCCATCTTGCCTTTCGGGATATGCCGTGCAGAAAGATGTGTTTTTGCTTTTTCAAGTGTACCGCAATTTCTATCGTTTGTCAACCGATTTCGACAAAAAAAGAGCACCCATTGTGGATACTCTTTTTTCCGAATACAACATATATTACATTTCAATAGAAAACAGTTTAGCGGCGTTTTCCGAAAGGATCTTGCGATTTTCCTCGGCGGTGAGCCCCATCGCGTAAAACCGATCCAACTCCTCCGTGGGCGACCACATCGGATAATCCGTGCCGAACAACACGCGGTCGGCACCGTAGCACCGCACCAGTCGCCGTCCGACGTCGGGCGAGATCGCATACAGCGAAGAAGAGCAATCCACGTACAGCCGATCATATCCGTGCAGTTGTTCTGCCGCCTTTTCCCATATCGACCAACCGCCGAAATGTGCGCCGATCACGGTCAGTTCCGTGTAGGTGTCCAAAATCGGTTTTAAACGGTTGGGGTTGGAAAAATCGTACCGATGATCGCCCGTGTGCAGAAGCAACGGCAAGCGCCCCTCGCACAGTTCGTAAATTTTCAAACAACGGTAGTCGTCCAGTTTAAACCCTTGAATATCGGGATGCAGTTTTACGCCGCGAAGCCCGAGTTCCAGCAACTGTTCCACGTCGCCTTTAATATCTTCGCTGTCGGGATGCAATGTGCCGAGTCCCGTCATTTTGCCGTCGCTCGCTGCCACTTCACTCGCAATAAAGCGGTTGATGGAGGCAACCTGCGCCGGAGTGGTTGCCACTGACTGCACGATAAAATGGTCGATACCGGCGGCAGCACCCTCCCGAAGCAGGGTGGACACCTTACCGTCCAGACTCATTTCAATATCGTAAAACCGACCGGTCGCGGCAGCCGCCTTTTCGGCAATTTTATCGGGATAAATATGACAGTGGGCATCAATGATCTTCATAACTTACGCCTCAAAAGAACAATATTTCCGTTGGCACGCCCCACTCGCGATCGGGGACGTATACCCCTTGCGGCAACAATGGATTCAACCGTTAACCCTCGTAACGATATCCCATATCGATCGCCTTGAAATTGGCGTCCATCAGATCTTGGTGACGAGCGGACACGCACTTTTTAAGACCCGCCATCAGATCTTCGTAGCTGACCGCACCCGTTTCACGAATGATCTTGCCGACGAGGATCATATTGGCGAGGGTCGGGAAACCTGCGTCCGACGCCATCTGCGTGGCGGGGATGTAAAACGCCTTTACGTCCTCACGTTCCACCTTACGGTCGATCAGTGCGGAATCCACAAAGATGTAACCGCCCGCTTCCACGGTGGGTTCGAATTTATCCAGCGAGGGACGGTTCATCACCATCAGAATGTCGGGATTTTCAATGATGGGCGAGCCGACCGGCTCGTCGCTCAAAATAACGCTGCAGTTGCATGTACCGCCGCGCATTTCGGGGCCGTAGGACGGCAGCCAGCTGACCTGACGACCTTCGGTAAGGCCTTTGTATGCGAGGAATTTGCCCGCAAACAGCAGGCCCTGTCCACCGAAACCGGCAATCAGAATACGGTTCGTATTGCTCATTATTCCTCGCCCCCTTTATCCTTATACACACCGAGCGGATAGTACGGAATCATATTTTCCTTCAACCATTCGATCGACTGCACAGGCGTTTTGCCCCAGTTGCTCGGGCAGGTGGAAAGCACCTCGACCAGCGAGAAACCTTTGCCGTCGAGCTGATTCTGGAACGCCTTTTTGATCGCACGCTTCGCGTTGCGAACTTGTTTAACGTCGGTCACGGTAACGCGCTCAAGGTAGGTCGCACCGTCCAGCTGCGAGAGCATCTCGCACACTTTCACGGGATACCCTTGCGTTGCCACGTCACGGCCGTAGGGCGAAGTCTGCGTGACCTGACCCGGCAGCGAAGTCGGCGCCATCTGGCCGCCCGTCATACCGTAGATCGCATTGTTGATAAAGATGATGGTGATGTTTTCGCCGCGCGCCGCCGCGTGCACGGTTTCACACGCACCGATGGAGGCAAGGTCACCGTCACCCTGATAGGTAAACACCACGTTGTTCGGGTCGGAACGCTTAACGCCCGTTGCCACGGCGGGTGCACGGCCGTGCGCCGCCTGCACCATATCACAGTTGAAGAAGTTGTAGGCCGTAACCGAACAGCCGACCGGCGCAACGCCGATGGTGCGACCCTCAATGCCGAGTTCATCCATCACTTCCGCCACCAAACGGGTGACGATACCGTGGGTGCAACCGGGGCAATAGGAAAATTCCGCATTCGTCAGTGCGTGCGGTCTTTGGAACACGATACTCATTACGCCTCATCTCCTTTCGCGATCGCTTCGATCTTCGCCAAAACTTCGGCAGGCGACATGATCATACCGCCCACACGCGTGCACAGATGCACCGGTTTCTTGCAACGGGTAGCCAGTTCGACGTCTTCGATCATCTGGCCCATCGACAATTCCACCGACAGGAACGCCTTCACCTTATCGGCCGCCGCGGCAAGCGGAGCCTTCGGGAACGGCCACAGGGTGATCGGACGGATAAGACCGACCTTGATCCCCTTTTTGCGCGCCTCAACGATCGCGTTTTTGGACACACGCGCCGCAATACCGAACGCAACGATGCAAATATCGGCATCGTCCATCATATATTCTTCCCACATCGCTTCGTTCTGCTCAATGAGCTTATAACGCTCATAGCGGGCGAGGTTTTCCTCCTCCAACTGTTCGGGTTTCAAGAACAGCGAGTTCACGATGTTATGTTCACGCTTACAGCCCGTGCCGGTCACCGCCCACGGCTTCTCGTATACCGTCGGTTCGTCAAACTCAAGGCTCACAGGCTCCATCATCTGGCCCATCGTGCCGTCGGCCAACAACATCGTGGTCATACGGTACTTATCCGCAAGATCAAACCCCTTCACGGTAAGACTCGCCATTTCCTGCACGCTGTCGGGCGCGAGCACGATCATATGATAGTCACCGTGACCGCCGCCGCGCGTCGCCTGAAAATAATCCGACTGGGACGGCTGAATACCGCCGAGACCCGGTCCGCCGCGCTGCACGTTCACGACAAACGCGGGCAGATCACAACCGGCGAGATAGGACAGACCTTCCGCCTTCAGCGAGATTCCGGGGCTGGAGGACGAGGTCATCACGCGTTTGCCGGTAGCGGCCACGCCGATGACCATATTGATGGCGGCAATTTCACTTTCCGCCTGCAAAAACACACCGTCGATCTTCGGCATACGCTTTGCCATATAAGCGGCGACCTCCGTCTGCGGCGTGATGGGATAACCGAAGTAATGACGGCAACCGCAACGGATAGCGGCTTCCGCGATCGCTTCGTTTCCTTTCATCAACACTTTTTCGGACATATCTTTCACCCTTTCTTTACTTCTCAACCGTGATCACACAATCGGGGCACATGGTGGCGCAAAACGCACAGCCGATGCACGCCTCTTGATCGATCATCTCTGCGGGATGGTGTCCCTTGGCGTTCATTTTGTCCTTAGACATTGCCAAGATCTTCTTCGGACACGCTTCAACACAAAGGCCGCAACCTTTGCAACGGTCGATGTCAAATGTTACCTTTGCCATAATGATTCCTCCTTTTTATGTAAACAGATGTAAGGTTTGCAATGTGAGCGGAAACAGGTCTTGCACCTGCCCCGCAAGTGCTTCGGCCACCGAAGCCTCCGCTGTGGTCATCACCAGCGGCAACCCCATAAGACGTGCGGTTTCTTCCGCAAACTTTCGGCTTTCAAGCACCGTTTCGGGGGTGGTCGCCTTGCCGACGTTGGTGTTGTTGATAAGCCCCGTAAACGGCAGGCTGCCCGCCGCCTCCACCTCACGCAGTACCTCCACCGCATCGGCGGGGGTGGCGGTAAGCGGACGTGCAAAGTTCAACACGCCGAGCATGGCATAATCGTTTTCTTCCCGAATCGCGGGTGCATACCGTCCGAGCGCCAAGGCACCGCGGTCATCCCCGCCGACGTCGAGCACCGCGTGGGCGGTCTTATCATCCACCACGGCGTACAGTTCCCCCGGCAGAGCAGGTACGTCCACGTTGGAGTTGGCAAACGGTGAGGCGATCATACGGATGCCCGCCGCCTCCAATTCCCGCGCACTGTCTTTGGTGCGAAAATAGGGGTTTACGATATCCAGATCCGCCACCGTCACGGCGTGCCCCTGCTCGCGCAAATGCAACGCCCAGTTGACGGCGATGTTGGTCTTACCACTGCCGTAATGCCCTGCGAACAGGGTAATGCGTTTTATCTCCATACCGACCTCACAGCATACGGCGAATGATCTTGCCGCTGGTGGTCTTCGGCAGTTCATCCTTAAACACCACGATACGCGGATATTTGTACGGTGCGGTGCGTTCCTTAACGTAAGTCTGGATCTCTTTTTTGAGTTCCTCGCTCGCCGCCGTACCTTTGGTCAGCACGATACTTGCCTTGACCACTTGACCGCGCACGTCGTCCGGCTCTGCCGAAACACCGCATTCCAGCACATACGGCAGTTCCATAATAACGCTTTCGATCTCGAACGGCCCGATTCGGTAGCCGGAGGACTTGATCACGTCGTCCGCACGGCCGACGTACCAATAGAAACCGTCCTCATCGCGCCACGCCACATCGCCCGTGTGGTACAGACCGTCGTGCCACGCTTCGCTCGTTTTCTCCTCATCAAGATAATACTCACGGAACAGACCGCAGGGCACCTTCTTGTCGGTGTGGATAACGATCTCACCCGTTTCACCCACGCCGACCGGTTCCCCTTCGGGAGTAACCAGATCCACGTCATACAACGGAACGGGTTTGCCCATCGAACCGAGTTTATGCGGCATACCGATCAGGTTGCCGATCACCAGCGTGGTTTCGGTCTGGCCGAAACCCTCCATCACTTTCAAGCCGGTGGTCTTTTCCAACTGACGGAACACTTCGGGGTTGAGCGCTTCGCCCGCAATGGTCGCATGCTCCACCGAACTCATATCGTACCTTGACAGATCCTCTTTGATCATCATACGATACATCGTCGGGGGGGCACAGAAGGTGGTGATGTGGTATTTTTGGAACATCGGCAGTATATCCGCCGCGTCAAAACGCTCAAAGTCATAAATGAACAGCGGCGCTTCACACAGCCACTGACCGTACAGTTTACCCCACATCGCCTTGGCCCAGCCGGTATCCGAAATGGTGAGGTGCAAACCGTCGGGATTCACACAGTGCCAATAGTTGGCGGTGATAAAGTGGCCGAGCGGATATTTGCAGTTGTGCAAAGTCATTTTGGGGTTGCCGGAAGTGCCCGAAGTGAAGAACATCAGCATCGGATCATCGCCTTGAATGCTGTCTTCCGTGCGTTCAAACCGACCGCTGAACAACGGATACTCCGCATCGAAATCGTGCCAGCCTTCACGCGAAGCGCCGACCAGCACACGCACCGCCACGTCGGGACACTTGGCAGCCGCCGCTTCCACCTGCTCCACCGTGTGACCGTGAGCGGTGCAAAGAATAGCACAGACGCCCGCCGCCTTAAAGCGGTATTCAAAATCGTGCTCTTGCAACATATCGGTCGCGGGAATGCCGATCGCGCCGATCTTATGCAAACCGAGCAGTGCGAACCAGAACTGATACTGGCGGCGAAGCACCAGCATCACGCGGTCACCCTTTTTGATGCCGAGCGACTTAAAGTAGTTGGCACACTGGGCGGAAGCACGCTTGACGTCCGCAAAGGTGAAACGACGTTCGACCTTATCGTTATCAATGTGAAGCATCGCCAATTTATCGGGTTTCTTCGCCGCAATACCGTCCACGATATCGAAGGCAAAGTTGAACTTATCCTCGTTCTCGAAATCGATCGCCAGCAAGGCGCCGTTTTCATCCTCGGTGGGATGAATGAATTTGTGATAGATACGGCGCTCTTTATACGCCTTTTTCGGCTTCGCCGCAAACGTTTCGGACGGGGTCAGTTCGGGGATCGGCTCACCCGTCGGGTTCAAGACCATCGCGTAGAACTCACAGTCGTTGCCGTCCACCGCGATCATACCGTGCGGTGCGGAACTGTCGTAATAAATGGCATCGCCCTCACCGAGCACTTCGGTGTGATTGCCGATCTGCACTTTCAAACGCCCTTTTATCACGATATCGCACTCCTGCCCTGCATGGGTGGTGCATTCGATCGGGCGACGCTGTGCTTCTTCATCGTATTTCGCATGCACGAACAGCGGCTCGGAAATACGGTTTTTGAAAGACGGTGCCAAGTTGAAATAGGTCATACCGTGTGCCTGTTCAATACGCTGACCGTCGCCGCGGCGGGTAACGGTGTAGGCGTGCAGGTTGGGGCTTTCACCCTCGATAAGATCGGTCACGTCCACGCGAAACGCCGTGGCACAGCGGTAGATAAACGCGAACGTCAGATCGGCACGCCCTTCTTCGCAGGCGATATACTCGTTGGCGGTAACGCCCGTTTTCTCCGCCATCTGTTGTGCGGTCAACCCTGCCTCTTCACGCAGTGCGCGAATACGGGCAGACACCTCGCGAATCTTGTGGTCCAGTTGCATTTGCTGCATTATGCAGTCTCCTTTCGGTGGGCGGTATATAAAAAAACCGCCCCAAAGATGTTATCTTTGAGACGAGCCTATCGTGTACGATATACCCGCGGTACCACTCAAATTGCATCAAAAAACGATGCCCCTCACAGGCTCTAACAAGCCCTCGGCACTAACGCGGCCTTCACGGGAAAGTTCTACGGCACGCCACGAAGGGCGGCTGTCCTCTCTCCGGCTCGGAAGCGACCGAAACAGAAACTGCAACGTGTCGGACTCGCACCGCCCGCCGACTCTCTTGTGTGTTCGTTCTTCTGCTTCGCTCTTCGTCATCGCCTTTTAAAATATATAAAATAATATCACACATCTTTCCGCTTGTCAACCGTATTTTTGCAAAAACCGCCCTTTTTCCCGAATTTGGTTTTTATCGCCGAAACGGCTTGTCAAAAAGCACAAATCCGCCCTGCTCTCTCCCCCGTTTTCGGGAGAGATGCCGATTATTTTTTAGTGTTTGCAATGCGAATGCTTTTGTGTTATCATAAAAAGCAGGAATTAGTAATGTAACGGAGGAATCGGTTTATGCGTGCTGTTATTTCGGTCATCGGTAAAGATACGGTCGGTATTCTTGCAAAGGTATCGGCGGTATGCACCACCTATAATTTGAACATTGTGGAAGTTACCCAATCGGTATTGCAGGAATTCTTCGCGATGATCATGGTCGCGGATATCGCTGCCGCCAACGCTCCTTTCGACGTAGTGGCGGATGCCTTCTCCGCACTGGGCGAAGAAACCGGTCTGTCGGTCCGTATTATGCACGAGGACATTTTCAACTCTATGCACACCATTTAAGCAAGCGGCTACTTTTGAGAGGAGAATCACGATGCTCAACGCACACGACATACTGGAGACCATCACAATGATTCAAGACGAACACTTGGATGTTCGTACCATCACGATGGGCATTTCCTTGTTGGACTGCTGTCACAGCAACATCGACACGCTGTGCGACAAGGTGTACGATAAGATCACCCGTTCGGCCAAGGATCTGGTTGCCACGGGTGAAAAGATTGAAAAGACCTACGGTATCCCGATCATTAACAAGCGTATTTCCATCACCCCTGCGGCCATGTTGCTCGCCGCGTGTGATGATAAAGATGCGGTAAAACTCGCCAAAACGCTGGAACGCGCCGCTCTCACCTGCGGCGTTAACTTCCTCGGCGGTTTTTCCGCACTGGTGCAAAAGGGTTTTGCTCCCGGCGACCGCGAACTCATCGCCGCCATTCCCGAAGCGTTGGCCGTGACCGACCATATCTGTGCTTCGGTCAACATCGGGTCCACCAAAGCCGGCATTAATATGGATGCCGTGGCGCTGATGGGACGTGTGGTCAAAGAAGCGGCCGAGCGCACCGCCGATAACGGCTGTATCGGCCCCGCGAAACTGGTGGTGTTCTGCAACGCACCTGAAGACAACCCCTTTATGGCCGGTGCCTTCCACGGTGTAAGCGAACCCGATTGCGTGATCAACGTGGGCGTTTCCGGCCCCGGTGTGGTGCGTGCCGCGCTGGCCAAAGCCGGCGATTGTGACCTCACCGCCGTGGCGGATCTTATCAAGCGCACTGCATTTAAGATCACCCGTATGGGCCAGTTGGTGGCGTGTGAAGCGTCGCGTATGCTGAACGTGCCGTTCGGCATCGTGGACTTGTCGCTGGCCCCCACCCCCGCCGTCGGTGACTCGGTGGCACACATTTTGGAAGAAATGGGCCTTGAGAGTTGCGGTGCGGCAGGTACCACCGCCGCACTGGCCCTGCTGAACGACGCCGTGAAAAAGGGCGGCGTGATGGCCTCCTCTCACGTGGGCGGTCTGTCGGGCGCGTTTATCCCCGTCACCGAAGATGCCGGCATGATCGACGCCGCACGCAGCGGTGCGCTCAGCATCGAAAAACTCGAGGCTATGACAGCGGTCTGCTCGGTAGGCCTCGATATGATCAACATTCCGGGAGACACCACCCCCGAAGTCATTTCCGCTATCATTGCGGACGAAGCCGCCATCGGTATGATCAACTCCAAAACCACCGCCGTGCGTGTCATCCCCTGCATCGGCAAAACGGTCGGCGAGGAGCTCTCCTTCGGCGGTCTGCTCGGCGAGGGTCCCGTGATGCCGGTCTCCACCTACTCCCCTGCGCGGTTCATCAACCGCGGCGGCCGCATCCCCGCACCGATCCAAAGTTTGAAAAATTGATCTTTCGCAAGGCAGAGAATTTGCTTCTCTGCCTTGCTTTTTTTGCATATATATGGTAACATACTCGAAAAGTCACAAAAAAGGTCGGTCTTATCCTATGATTCACAATAACGTATTGGACGCCATCGGCTCCACCCCCATTATCCGTTTAAACCGTATGGTACCGACAGGTGCCGCCGAAGTGCTGGTGAAATTCGAAGGACTGAACGTCGGCGGTTCGATCAAGACCCGCACGGCATTCAATATGATCACCCAAGCGGAAAAACGCGGGTTGCTCTCCCCCGATTCGATCATCGTGGAGCCGACCAGCGGCAACCAAGGCATCGGCCTTTCGCTGGTGGGTGCGGTGCGCGGCTACCGCACCGTCATCATCATGCCCGATTCGGTGAGTGAGGAACGCCGCAAACTGGTGCGACATTACGGCGCCGAAGTGATCTTGGTGCACGACGCGGGCAACATCGGCGATTGTATCGACGAATGTGTACGCACCGCCCTCAAAATGGCGGAAGACGACCCAAAAGTATTCGTACCCCAGCAGTTTGAAAACGAGGATAACCCGAACGTGCACCGCCACCGCACCGCGTTCGAAATTTTGGAACAGGTGGCCGGACCCATTCACGGATTTTGCTCGGGCATCGGCACGGGCGGCACCATCACGGGCATCGGCGAGGTACTCCGCGCCAACAACCCCGACATTACCATCTGGGCGGTGGAACCCGAAAACGCCGCGATTTTGGCAGGCGGCACAGTCGGCACCCACGTACAGATGGGTATCGGCGACGGCTTGATCCCCACGGTGCTGAACCAAGGTATCTATGAGGATATTTG
Source organism: Oscillospiraceae bacterium (assembly GCA_015065865.1). Taxonomy (GTDB): domain Bacteria; phylum Bacillota; class Clostridia; order Oscillospirales; family Acutalibacteraceae; genus SIG588. The sequence continues at coordinate 37,158 of SVPM01000013.1, forward strand.
CATCATTTCGGATGAAGAGGCTTTGCAGACGGCGCGTGATCTGGCACGGCTGGAAGGCTTGATGTGCGGCATCTCCAGCGGCACCAACGTTGCCGCCGCCATTCGTATGGCGCAAAAACTCGGCGAAGGTAAAACGGTGGTCACCGTGTTGCCCGACACAGCCGAAAGATATTTTTCCACCCCGCTGTTCGAGGGCGAATAAACAAGAAGAAAGAAAAAACGCGACGGGAGATCCCGTCGCGTTTTTATTACAGTTTGTTGCGGATGATCTTGCCGCTGATGGTCTTGGGCAACGACTCCTTAAACTCCACGATACGCGGATATTTATAAGGCGCAGTGTGCTCTTTCACGTAGGTCTGGATCTCTTTTTTGAGTTCCTCTGTTCCCGCCGTACCTTTCGTCAGCACGATGCTGGCTTTCACGACCTGACCGCGCACCTCATCGGGAGCGGCAGACACGCCGCATTCCAGCACGTAAGGCAGTTCCATAATGACACTTTCGATCTCGAACGGGCCGATGCGATAACCCGAAGATTTGATCACATCGTCTGCGCGGCCGACATACCAATAGAAGCCGTCCTCATCACGCCACGCAAGATCGCGGGTGTGATACAAGCCGTCGTGCCACACTTCGGCCGTCATTTCTTGATCGCCGTAATACCCGTCGAACAAGCCGCAAGGCAGGCGGTGATCGGTATGAATAACGATCTCACCCGTTTCACCCACACCGACGGGCTGTCCGTCGGGATCCACCAGATCCACTTCATAACCCGGTATGGGTTTTCCCATTGCGCCGAGTTTGTGCGGGCGGCCGATGAGGTTGCCGATGGTGAGGGTGGTTTCCGTCTGACCGAATCCTTCCATCAAGCGAAGCCCCGTTGCCTGCTCAAACCGGCGGAACACTTCGGGGTTGAGCGCTTCGCCCGCCGTGGTGCCGCGCTGTACCGAACTCAGATCGAACTGCGAAAGATCTTGCTTGATCATCATGCGGTACATGGTGGGCGGAGCACAGAACGTGGTGATCTGATACTGTGCAAACAGCGGCAGAATGTCGTTAGCATCAAAGCGTTCGAAGTCGTACACAAACACCGCCGCTTCACACATCCACTGACCGTACAGTTTACCCCACAGCGCTTTGCCCCATCCC